>CAXYWN010000101.1:0-6733 GCA_964292625.1 uncultured bacterium | reverse complement strand
CTGAAAACATCTTCCCGATCATCAAGAAATGGCTCTATTCCCAACACGATATTTTCCTGCGTGAACTGATTTCCAACTCCGTGGATGCCATCAACAAGCGCAAGTACGCCGATCCGGATTTCAAGGAAGAGGACATGAAGATCAGTGTGAAGCTGGATCCCAAAAAGAACACCATTGAGGTCTCGGACACTGGTATCGGCATGAGTGCCGACGAGATCCGCAAGTATATCAACCAGATCGCTTTTTCCGGCGCCGAGGATTTCATAAACAAGTTCAAGGACGTCCAGAGCAACATCATCGGCCATTTTGGCCTGGGCTTTTATTCCAGTTTTATGGTCGCTGAGAAAGTGACGATAGATTCCCTTTCTTGGGCTCCCGACAGCCAGCCAGCTTTCTGGGAATGCGACGGCAGCACCAAATATCAGATGAAAGCCGGCAAGCGCAAAGAGATCGGCACAACTGTCACCATCCATCTCAACGAGGATTCCAAGAACTACGCCGAAGAAGGCAAGATTCGCGAAATCCTGGAAAAATACTGCAACTTCATGCCCTGGCCCATCATGTTCAAGGACAAACAGATAAACCAGAAGGAAGCCCTCTGGAACCGCAAACCCAAGGATGTCACAGAAGAGGAATACAAGGAGTTTTACCATCAGGTCTTCCACGATCACAACGATCCCGTCTTCTGGATCCATCTCAACGCCGATTTCCCCGTAAACCTCCGTGGCATCCTCTATTTCCCGAAACTTCGCAAGGAACCGGAATTTTACAAAGGTGAGGTGAAGCTATATTGCAACAACGTCTTCGTGGCGGACAACCTGGAAGACCTGATCCCCGAATTTCTGCTCCTGCTCAAAGGTGGAATCGACATTCCGGATATCCCTCTTAACGTCTCCCGCAGCTTTTTGCAAAATGACGCCCAAGTGCGCCAAATCAGCAAATACATCGTCAAAAAGGTCGCCGACCGTTTTGGCGAGACCTTCAGCGAAGACCGCAATAAATACGAGGAATACTGGAACGATATCGACATGTTTATTAAATTCGGTCTAATCCGCGATGAGGATTTCTTCGACGCAATGAAAGACCGGGTTCTCTTCAAATCGGCCTCCGGCGACTTTGTGACCTTGGAAGAATACAAGGCCCGTAACCAGACCGATGGCGATAAAACCCGGGTTTGGTACGCCTCCGGAGAGGATACCCAGGTGAGCTATCTGCGCCTGATGAAAGACCAGGGTATAGAAGTGATCTTCCAGACTTCGCCGCTGGACACCCACATTTACCAAAAGCTGGAAAGCACGCTGGACAAGGTGGAATTCATCCGCGTGGACAGCGAGATCAACGACCTCCTGGTGAACAAGGATAAGAACGAACTGGTGGACCTTGAAAACCGCGCCGACTCGGATAAGCTCAAAGAGATCTTCTACCGGTCGCTAAATCAGAGTGTCGAAGCCTCCTTCAGCAAGGAAAGCTACGCGGAATTCCTCAAACAGAATCCCAAGGCAGTCACGATACTGAATCCCTACCTTGTTCAGGAGGGGGAGAGCACCGTCATCAGGCCCTACGACATACCCTTCGCGGTGCGCGAGGAACTGGGCGAGGAAACAATAAAAACCCTCTTCGAGCATGTCTATACCCCGCTCAAAGTGGAGGTGAAAAGCCTCAAATCGCCGGAGATTCCTTCCATGATCGTCTTCAATGAATTCATGCGCCGCTGGCACGATATGGATATGCTGAACAGACAGGCCGATTCTGGGATTCTCAAAGACCACACGCTGGTTGTCAACCAGGAAAACCCAGTCATCAAAAAGATACTGGAACTGGATGCCTCCGGCCAAAAGGAAGAGGTGCAAACACTTTGCTCCTACATCCACGACCTCTCCCTGCTTGAACAGCGCTCTTTCAGCGGAGACGAACTAAAGGATTTCATCTCCCGGGCAAACAAGATTCTGAATTACCTCTAAAGCAGATTGCCTTCGGGATGCATGGCAACATGCTCGGATAAGGCATCACAGATATCATCAGGGGCGGATCATTCCGCCCCTTGGTGTTTCCGGATCAGAAGACCTGATGTGCATACTCAAGCCAAAAGCTAAAAAGGGGCCCCTAAATAGGGCCCCTGTTAATAGTGTACAATTATGGCTTACTTGTCTTTATGCAGTCCAGATTTAAGAATATCACCCATTCCTGTCAGGAGCGGCTCGATATCCATTTCCTTGCCGTGGATGAGCCATTGCAGAAACATCAATTCCTGCGTACCCACCACTATATGGGCCAAAGCTCCGACGTCCACCTGGCGAATCTTGTTTTTCTTGATGGCATCAGTGAATACATTGGTGTAATAATCCAGATAGTAATTCAGGGGGTTATAGGCGGGGTTGCGTTTGTAGAAGCCTTCGCTCTGGCGCAGTTCTATCAGTAGCAGCCTGGCAATATGGGGTTTGCTTTTCAGCAGTTCGAAATGTTCTTTAAAGAAATAATCGATCTTTTCCAGGGGATCCTTGATTTTGTCACTTTCTTTTTCGATCGTGTGAATCTCGTCTTCAATCAACTTCTGGATGCAGAGCTGAAGCATCTCATCTTTGTTTCTGAAATAGTTGTAGAGTGTTCCGATTCCAACCTTTGCATGAATGGACACGTCCGACATTGTGCACTTTACGTAGCCCTTCTGCGCAAAGATCTTCTGGGCTGAGCTCAGGATTCTGTCCTTGTAATCTGTAGGCATCACAGATTTCTTTCGGGGTTTTGGGTACATTTGTAACATTTTCTTCCTCGCAATCGTTAATACTTTCAATGAAGGCACCCTGAAAATAATGGGTAATCTGTCAAGATATATTCAACCTATGATCTCAACTTGCTGATACACAATGCATAAACTGAATACAAGATTGCTGCCATGACATCATAAATTTAGTTTTATGTGTCAGATTTAGTCAGTTATTCAGCGGAATGATAATGCGTGTGGATTTGCAGGGCAGTTTTCTTACCAATGCCTTTGATTGTCATAAGCTTTTCAGGAGTGGCGGATCTGATGGCCTCCACGGATCCAAGTTCTTTCAGCAACAGGAACTTAGTCTGTTCTCCCACGCCCGGGATGTCTTCCAGTTCGCTCAGCAGGGTACGTTTGGAACGGCGGGAGCGATGGAAGTTGATGGCGAAGCGGTGGGCTTCGTCTCGAATGGCAGTCAGCAGGCGCAGCGAGGAGGAGGAACGGGGCAGGATGATGGATTCGGAACGTCCCGGTAAAAAGATTTCCTCGGCGCGTTTGGCCAGGGAGATTATGGGGATATCCGGATGCTTGGAACCGTCCAGGATTTCCTTGCATGAAGCGAGTTGCCCTTTGCCGCCGTCGATGATGATGAGGTCCGGGAGCATCGTTTCATCCTTGTCAGTCTCGTCCAGAAAACGGGCCAGGGTTTCCTGGAGAGCGGCAAAATCGTTTTGCGTATCGATTTCGCGGATGATAAAGTGACGGTAAAACTTCTTTTTGGCCTTGCCATTCTCGAAAAAGACGGCGGAAGAAACGGTGTCCGTACCCTGGATGGTGGAAATATCCATGCAGACCATCTTGCGGGGCAGGCGGGGCAGAGCAAGTTTATCCTTCAGCTCCTGGACGGGGAAGATAGTGCGGTTAGCCCGGCGAATATGGGCAAGCTTGCGCTCCTCGATCAGCTGGAAGGCATTGCGTTTGGCCATGGCGAGGAGTTTGCTCTTTTCTCCGCGCTGAGGCAGGCTCAGTTTACCACCCAGCCAGACGTTCAAGTCCTCGTATTCAGAAGGCTCCAGGGGCAGTAGAATCTCATCCGGCAGTTCGTCCTTATCCACGTAATAAAGTTTGATGAAAGCAGCCAGTATCTCCGGCGGAGAGTCGTTTTCCACATTGCTGAGGGGATAATCCTCGCGGTTGATCACCATGCCGCCTATGATCCTCAGCACCACACAGACCGCAATGTTTTCTTCCTGATAAAATCCGATCACATCTGTATTGCGGGCGTCGGCAGAATAGACCACCTGGCGGTTCCGGATGCGCTCGATGGCGACGATGCGGTCGCGGGTTTTGGCTGCCTGTTCAAATTTCAAGGCTTCGGAGAGCTCATTCATCTCCGCGCGCAGTTCGTCCAGCACTTCCTCGTGTTTGCCTTCGAAAAAGCTCATCTGACGTTTCACCACCCGCATGTAATCGGCCTGGGAGATGGCTCCGATGCAGGGTGCGGGACATTTTCCGAGTTGATAATTGATGCATGCCTGTTTGTAGCGGACCTTGTCGGCAGGGATGTTGCGGGAACATGTGCGGATGGGGAAGATCCACTCGAAATTGCGCAGGGTGATGCGTAGCGATTTGGCGTCCGTAAACGGCCCGAAATAGCGGGAGCCATCCTTCACCAGTTCGCGAGTTACCATAATCCGCGGAAAGGGTTCCGCCAGGGTGATTCTCACGAAGGGATAGCGTTTGTCGTCTTTGAGGAGGATGTTGTATTTGGGCTTGTAGCGCTTTACCAGAGTGGCTTCGAGGATAAAGGCGTCTTCCTCGGAGAGGGTGATGATGTATTCCAGATCTTGAATATGGCGGACCAACTGCTCGGTCTTGGGGTCCTTGGGCGAGTTGTTCAGATAAGAAAGAATCCGGTTTTTCAGTGAATTAGCCTTGCCCACGTAAATCACTTCGCCCTCTGCATCCTTCCAGATATAGATGCCTGGCTGCTCTGGCAGCAGATGGAGTCTTTGCTCTATTTGCGGCGGAATCGGTTCCATAAATGGTCACGGGCTTCGGCGAGGAAATCCAGCTTCAGCAGCAAGCCCAGTGCATAGAAGAGCAGCATGCTGCCGGCCGAAAGAGCTGACACTTTGAGGATCTGCGGCCAGAAACCCTGGGGATGGATAAAGTGGTTGGCGACCAGCAGCAGGGCCAGCATCACCGCGCAAATGGCGAGAGTTTTGAGGATATTGGGCAAAATACCTGCGAAGCTGATGTGAGGCAGCTTTTTGCGGATCAGCTTGTATTGCAGGAAGAAATTGACCATCGCGGTGAGGGAGGTCCCCAAAGCCAAACCGCGATGCTGCATAAACTGCATCAGGATGAGGTTCAACACGATGTTCAGGGCCACCATCGCAGCTGCGATCTTCATTGGCGTGCGGGTGTCCTTATTCGCGAAAAACAGCGGTGTGAGTGTTTGGTTGAAACTGAAGAAAATCAGGCCGATACTGTAATAGATCAGCGCCTGCTGGGTCCAGAGGCTGGCGTGTGCGTCGAAAGCCCCGCGCTGAAAAACGATCTGCACAATATCGCCGCCCAAAGCTATGATCAGCGTGGTGATCGGCAGCATCAGATAGCTGAGGTTCACCGCCGCGATTCTCAGGTTTTTGGAAAGCTCCGGGAAGTCCTGCTTGGTTACCAGCCTGGAATAGGTGGGCAACAGCACCATCCCGGTGGAGATGGCAAACATCCCCAGGGGAAACTGAAAAAGCCGATATCCGTATTCCAACGCGGAAATACTCCCCACGGCCAGAAAAGAGGCCATCAGGCTGTCTGCCACCAGGTTGATCTCGCGGATACCGACCCCAATCAGAGAAGGTATAAAGCGGGTCCACATGGTTTTCAGCGGGTCGCCGCCGAAACGCACGAATACCTTGAAGGGATAGCCAAGTTGCTTCAGATAGGGAAAATTGATTATAGTCTGCAAAAATCCCCCGCCGAACACGCCCCATGCTGCCCAATTGATCAGTTCCGCGCCCTCAATATTAAATACGAAACGCGGAATCACCATGCTGAGAATCATACCCAGATTCAGCATCGCCGAAGAAAGCCCGGTCATGAAAAAGCGGTCGTGGGAATTGAGGATGGCGATCATCGTGGAGGAAAGGCCGATCCAGAAGAGATAGGGAAACATGATGCGGGTGAGCAGGACTGCCAGCTTGTAGGTGTGGGGCGCCAGGCCGGGATAGAGCAGCTTTACGATCCAGGGCGCGAAGATCACCCCGATCACAGTGAGGGAGAGCAAAAACGAGGAAAGGATGCCCAGCACTTGCAGCGCAAAATCGATCTGTTTCTTGCGGTCTTCTTTGATCCCGATCTCGTTATAGATGGGCACGAAAGAAGCGGAGAGCGCGCCTTCGCCGAAGAGGGACCGCAGCAGATTGGGAATCTTGTAGCCGACCACAAAGGCGTCGTTGAGATAGGTGGCGCCAAAGCAAAAGGCCATCAACAGATCGCGGATGAGCCCCATGATCCTGCTCAGGAAGATGGCGATGGACATCATGCTGATATTGCGGACCAGCTTGTTTTCAGACATATCAGCTGTGTAACAGCTTTTTGAGCTGGAGAAAGAGATTTATCATCACGAGTTGCAGATTGGCGTTGCCGCGTAGCTTACGGATGTAATCCTCCATCTGCAGCACGAAAGCGACCGCCCGGTCTGTCAAAGTCGCCGGATCGGTGTCTTTCATGCTTTGCCGCGTTTGGAGCAGGAAATCCTTCTTGTCAATATTTACCAACTGCTTTTCAGAATCTTCCACCAGGTTCAGGTCTCCCGCGAAGAGACTGCAATAGCGAAGCACTTCTATGGCGCTTTCTGCGTTGAATTTCTTCGGCAGAGCCGCCAGCGAGCGGAAATAGGCCAGGTCTTTGCCCGTGGCGGCCATTTCGAAAATCCCGAAAGCGCGTTCCCGCAATTCCGAGGATTCGTTTTGAGCGAAATGGATGGCGCTCTTTACGCTGCCGTCGGCGATCTGGGAAGCG
>CAXYWN010000100.1:0-6818 GCA_964292625.1 uncultured bacterium | reverse complement strand
TACGGAAGCTGTCAAGGGTTATCGCCTCCCTTTCAATCAGGGTTTCAATACATTCTTTAAACTCCCTTTTCTTCATATGTGAAACATTCAAGAGAGCGGAGTGGCGAGCTTTTCCATCATATTTGTTCACCAGCAATTCCACCAATTTGCGTTCTCCGGAGAGTTTGTCCTGTTCGCTCACGATTTCCAGGAAGGGGATGGGCGGGGAAGAGCTCCCAGAGTGGCCTTTCAGCATCGCCAGAGGCCGCGTAAAGAGCCATCCCGGCGCGGTGGCGGTCCGTGTAGGAGATGAGCGTTTTAGCGAGTTTTGGGCGGTTTTAGAGGCCTTGTCGAAGTCTTCCGAATTAAAAGAGAATGGAGGAGGTGGTGGCTTGGAGGAAAAGGGGGAGGCACACAGATTTCACAGATAGCACAGATTTCGGGTTGAGTATGGAAAAGAATAGAACACGGATGAACAGGATGAACGGGATTTAAAAGGAATAAAAGAGAATGGAGAATTGGGGAAAAGATGGGCACACAGATTTTACAGATAGCACAGATTTAATATTGAGAGAGGGGGGGGGCTTGACCTGCCCTTTGCGCTTCTTGTTCGGGAATCGGAACGAATCTTGCATATCTTAATGCGTTAGTCAAGGAACTGACTTTTAAAGAGAGGATTATTTAATGCTGAGAAAGCATATCGTTTTGATCGCGGCAGTGTTGCTTGCTTTGTCCGGATGCGCCCGCCGCAATCCTGCCTGGCAGGATCAGGATGTCCTTAGCCTGCTCAAACAGGTGCAGGTGGTAGGCAACCCAGTCGATCTGGCCTTCGACGCCGTTCACATCTTCGTGGCCCTGGACCAGGGTGGAATCTCAATTATTGATGCCACAAACTATGCGCAACGCTGGTGGAGCGAGGTCTATCCCCCCAGTGCGGACGCGATGCTGGTGAATATCCGCAACATCTCGGCCGTTGGCGAACACAAAATGCTGTTTTTGGGCGAATACGTGGGAGCGGACAAAATCCGCATCATCGACTACTCTGATCCCGACTCGCTTAAACTGATAGAATCGATCACCGGTGGAACGGACGGCCTTCAGTCCATCGCCTTCAGCGCCATTCCCAACCCCGCGGACAACAATATCGTCCAGGGATTTTTTGGCGCCGGACGCAATCTGATGTATGCCCGCTACAACGGCGACCTCTATCTGGGCACGGATTATGTGATCAATACCCCCGCAACCGCGGCGGGAATGGACGCAACGGCGAATTATATCTACGTTGCGGCCCAACAGCGCGGTCTGGTGATCTACGACCGTGAAACCAAGCAAAAAATCAGCGAGATCGCCCTACCCGGCGAAGCTTTGCAGGTGAAATTGGTGGGGAATTACGCTTATGTCGCCAGCCGTCAGGGAGGCCTCAATGTGGTGAACGTCGGCGCGCCTACCGAACCTCTGCTGGTGAAAACTTTTGATACCACAGGCTATGCCAGCTCCATCGACGTCCAGGGTTCTCTGGCGGCGGTCAGTTCCGGCGGCGGCGGCATCTATCTCTTTGACGTCAGCGCACCCGGCAACCCAGTTCTGAAGCAGAATCTGCGCAGTGCCGGCTATACCAACAATGCAAAATTCCTAGCAGGCAAACTGGTGGTCGCCGCGCGGGATCAGGGGATCCTTGTATATAAAATCGACTGAACGAAGTAGCTGACTTAAGTCTATTAAAGACAATAGCCTGGAGCCGAAACTCCAGGCTTTATTTTGAATTGATGAGAGGATGCCAAGGATGCTGCCCCTAAGCTTGCTGATGAGGTTCTGCCTGCCATACTGCCCTTGATGCCTGCCAGGGTCTATAAGTACGGGATCGCCAGTTTAGCAGTCATTTCAGGCTCTTGGGCCTTTATTGCCGGGTGTCTGCTCTTCAGGATGAGACGGGTGAGGATGGACATACCTCTATAAGATATTTGGCTTTCTTTCAAATTGAGTGATGCCAAAACGAAGCCGTCGAGACCTGGCTGGCTTATTTAGTATCCATCATATTCTTCGAGGAGATTGGGGTATTGGTCGAAATCGCCGCGGGAATCGAGCATGACATATTTCGTGGTTTCCGGATTGAAACGGTAGCGGCGGTAATGATGCAACTCCACCAACTCATCTTCGCTATCATAGCCTTCCCCAGCCGTGATCATGATCAGGTCGTAAAACTCCTCCGGGCCAGGTTCGGTTAAAAACTCTGTATGCCACGAAGAGTAGCTGTCGTAGGCGTCTCCCTCGGTGTGGGTGTAGGCGGTGAGAATATGAACCGGCACACCGTCGAGGAGAGTGAAGAAGTTTGTGGCGCCAATGGCCTCGTCTCCGGTGATGGCGAACCTATCCGACGCTATGGGAATCATCTGGTCAGCCATGCGGGTCTGGCCCCAGACACCGAAATCGCCGAAATAGAGATTTTTGTAGGCGCATTGCCAGCGGTTATTCCGCCATTTCAGCAGCGCCCAACCCAGAGGCGCGGTGGCCACGTGAGAGGATCCCCAATAGGGCGAAAAATCCCAATTGCCATTTTCAAAGGCCACGAGGCAGGTGTCTTCCGCAAACAACCACTGGTTGGCATATTTGAAGGCATACTGGCCCCGGATTGTGTTCAATTCGATGTATTCCTGGCTCCGGGGATCGAAACCATCGTAGCGGGAGTCAAAACTTTCGTCATCCGCTGGAATGTCCCAAAGTTCGATTCGGTCATCCTGGTCGCTTCCCTTTAAGGCAAGGGCTGAAACCTCCAGCGCGGGATAATAGTTGCCAAAGAAAGCGCGCATAAACTGAATGGGGGAAAAATCATAGACAGTGATATCGTTGGCCGGGATAACCGCTGGGGAATCCGATTCTGCGATCGCAGAGGCCCCGGCACCGCTATATCCGCTTGAGCTGAGGCACCAGCTGTTGGAGACAGATAGGAGCAATGATATGAGCATCACAGCGCTGAGAGAGGAAAGGCGGCGAAGCATCGGTTTTAGCCAAGGCAGTTTCATTGTAGCTCCGCCAATTATTCCATGTATTTGGTGATGGTGGCACGCTCGAGTTGCTGGCGCATCCAGTCTTCAAACCAATCGGCAGGAAGGTTGGCGGTGAAGATGGCCTGAATCTCGGCATCGCTGACCTTGATTTTGGTGTCGCGGGAAACTGAGATCACGCTTGGGATCCAGATCTGGCCATCCCTGATGAAGGCTTCCTGGGGCTGGTTTTCCAGGTGGCGGCTAACGACCCTGTAAAATATTAGTGAAGTGTTTTTGCCGAAGGCGCGGGAATGCGGGTTGAGGCCCTCCATAAGCTTGGTTGTGGCGGAGGGTGGGGGAGAGTCCTGTCCGGAAATGATCCTTTCGGAGATATGTAGGGCCAGTTGCTCTCTCTTCTCGCGGGACAGAAATTCCCTGATATCTGCTTCCACCTCAGCCAGGGGGCGAGAGGCGTCGAGCGAAGCTTCGATGAGTTCCACAATCACCCATTTACGCGCAAAGGCGGAATAGATGGGGTCGAAGATATGGCCGGCGGGCTGGCCGGGAAGCTGAGCGCGGATGGCGGCAACAATCTGGGAATCGGAGAACCAGAGGCTGGCAGGATCGACTTTGCTCACCTTGACGCGAGGGAGGGACCATTCTTCGCAGGCGACGGCGAGGCCTTCGGCCTGGGCCAGTTTTACCACCAATTCAGCCGAGGGTCGAATGCCCTCAATGCTGGAGTCGGTGGGTTGGTAAGGCACCCAGAGATAATTGTAGCTGCACATACTTTTGGTGCGCTTTTCCAGTTGGTGGAGGGTGAGGCCTTCGGCGGAGATCAGAGGCTGGCCCCAAGCGTTTTCTGCGAGCTCGCTCAGATGGGCGTAGATGGCGGGCTCGAGCTGTTCGACCCGGACGAAACCGGAGTTTTTGAAAATCAGTCCGGCCGCGAAGGGATGGTCATCCTCGAGCAAGGCGGCGACAGGGGTTCCGGCGCTGAGTTCCCGGTAAAGGGAATCGGCATAGGCGTTGGTGAGGCGGATATCCGTGCGGGAAGGCAGGACATCCAGAGTGGCGTAGGACAGGCTGACAAAGGGTTCCAGGCGGTATTCCGCGCTGTTCCTTTGATAATGAGCCCGCACCTCATCCGGAGAAACGTAGGGATCGATGTCTGCGAGTTTAAGCTGGGTGAAGCTGATATCCGCGCGGCTCTGAAGGATGCTGGTGATGAGTTTCCGCTCTGTTTTGCCCAGGAGTTCGTCGCGGATCAGCACCGGCTGGAGTTTCATAATCGGGACCTTCCAATCCCGGTAATCCTGGCGCAGGAGGCCGAGGTTTTCCGGCGAGTCGTAGAGCAGGGACTGGGTATATATTTTGGGATCGAAAACGCCGTTGGTCATAAAGCGAGGCGAGCGCAGGATGTAGGAAGGGATGTTGTTGGAGAGGGTATCGATCACTTCCTGGGGGCTGGCCTTGATCTTGTATTTGGCAAAATATTGGCGGAGGATCACGCCTTTGGCAGCGTCAGTCCAGGTCTGATATTTAATCTGTTCGCGTTCATCGCGGGCGGGGGCGCGGTTGTTGAGCACCTGGAAGTTGGTGTAGTGAGCGCGGTATGAATCGTTGAAAACATCCGCCTTGACGGGCTCACCGTTGATGCGGCCGGCCAGAGTGCCTTGGTTGGAGCTGCAGCCTGCAAATAGCAGGGCTAATAACAGTGCCAACAGTAGAGGGGAAGTGAGTTTGGTCATAATCTATCCTGTAATTCCTTCAGTTTTTTCCAGGCCTCGATGGGGGTGAGGGAATCGAGGTCGAGGTCTTTGAGCTCATCGATGATGGGGTCGAGCGCTTCAGCCTTGTCTGCCATCACTTCGAAGAGTTCGATCTGGGGGGTGGTTTTGTTGAGTTTGCGGCGGATGGAGGCGGTGAGGCCGCGGGGTGAAATCTCGTGTTCCTCGAGGTTTTTGAGGATTTCGCGGGCACGGCGGATCACTCGGTCTGGGATGCCGGCCAGGCGCGCCACCTGGATGCCGTAGCTCTGGTCTGATCCGCCCAGTTCAATCTTGCGCAGAAAGATCATCTGGTCGTTGTATTCCTTCACCAGCACGTTGTAGTTGCGGATGTCCGGGTAGATGTTCTCCAGCTCGGTGAGTTCGTGGTAGTGCGTGGCGAAGAGGGTGAGGCTGTGTTTGTATTTCTGGATGTGCTCGATGATGGCCCAGGCGAGGCTGAGTCCGTCGAAAGTGGAGGTGCCGCGGCCGATCTCATCGAGGAGAATGAGGGAATCGGAGGTGGCGGTGTGGAGAATGTTGGCGGGCTCGCTCATCTCCACGAGCAAAGTGCTTTGACCCTGGGCAAGGTTGTCGGATGCGCCCACGCGGGTGAAAACGCGGTCGAAGATGGGCATGGAAAGCTTTTTGGCGGGGACGAAGCTGCCGATTTGAGCCATGATGGCCAGCAGTCCCACCTGCCGTAAATAGGTGGATTTACCCGCCATGTTCGGCCCCGTGATGATGGCTATTGTAGTCTGGGGATAATCCAGGTGGGTGTCGTTGGGGATGAAATCCTGATCTTCAATGAGCTTTTCAATCACGGGATGGCGGCCGTCAATTATGGTGAGAGTGCGGTCCTGAGTGAATTCCGGACAGCAATAGTTGCTTTGCCAGGCGGTCCAGGCCAGCATGCTCTGCACGTCGATGAGTGCAATGGTCTCGCCGAGTTTTTGCAGCGCTTCCAGGCGGGCTGCCACCCTCTGGCGGAAATCCTTGAAGAGTTCGTATTCGAGGTTTTTGATCTTTTCCTCGGAACTGAGCACCTTGGCTTCGAACTCTTTGAGCCTCGGTGAAATGTAGCGCTGGGAATTCACCAGGGTCTGCTTGGGCACATAGTAATCCGGCACCTTGGATTGCTGACCGGCGCTGACCTCTATGTAGTAGCCGAAAACGCGGTTGTAGCCAACCCTGAGGGTGCTGATACCGGTCTTTTTGCGTTCGTCATCTTCGAGGCGGGCGATCCAGGATTTGCCATCGTGGATTAGCTCCAAGAGTTCGTCGAGGTCTTCGGTGTAGCCCTGGTTGAAGATGCCGCCTTCGGTGATGGTGAGCGGAGGCTTGGAACGCAGGGCAGAGCCGATCTCCTCGGCGAGGTCTTCAAAACCTGCCAAACCCTCTGCCAGGGCGTCGATCAGGGGATGGGAATAGGCGCTGAGCCTGTCGCGCACTTCGGCATTGACCAGCAGGTAGGAGCGCAGGGCAACAAGCTCGCGGGGATTGATGCGCAGCGCGCCGAGTTTAGAGACCAGGCGGGAGATGTCGCCGATTTCGCGCAGACTGGCTCGGACGTCCTTCAGATAGGCTGTGTTGGCCATGAAGGCCTTAATCAGGTCCTGCCTCTGAATGATCTGGCGGGGATCCAACAGCGGATGCAGCAGCCAGCTTTGGATAAGCCGGGTTCCCATCGGAGTTTGGGTTTGGTCCAGCACCGACAGCAGGCTGCCATGGCGTTCGCCGTAACGGATGGAGCGGGTGAGTTCCAGATTGCGGCGGCTGATTTCGTCCAGCTGCATATAATTGCTCAGCGAGTAATAGCGCAGCGAACTGATGTGGGTGAGAGGCACCTGATAAAGTGATTGCACATAGGCGAGGGCTGCTCCGGCGGCGGTGGTTCCCACAGCTTTGCCCATGGCGCCGTATGCCTCGAGGGAATAAACCTGAAAGTGTTTTTTGAGGATGGCGGCGGCTTCCGAGGGTTTGAACTGCCAGCTGTCGAAGATTGTGAGGGTGGGGGAATACTCCAGTTTCAGCCCTTGTAAAAAGGCCTCGGAAGCGGTGCTATCGACAATAATCTCCGGTGGCT
>CAXYWN010000099.1:0-6958 GCA_964292625.1 uncultured bacterium | reverse complement strand
GAACGCGATGTTTATCTGCGTGCTGCTGGGTGGGCTGAATCCGATGTTCTGGCTCTTCATGACTCCCGCTAACTATTCCATCTTGTGGTTTGAGGGCCTGATTTCCGGGTTCATGTGGGCAGGAAACGGAGTGGTGACCACAAATTTCGTGCTGGCCATCGCCGGAAAGGGCCGGGAACAGACTTACAGCGCTCTTTACGGGGCTGTGGGCGGGATCAGCATGATGGCTTCCACCTTGCTCACCGGAGTCTTTTTCCCCCAAGCTCTGCAGCTTGGCATGCGGGTTCTGGAACCGGAGCAGGTGATCTTTGGAGTTGGCGGGATATTACGCTGGCTGAGCGTTATACCCCTGCTGGCAGTGAAGGAAAAAAGGATCGGGGTGAAATAGGGCCGATCCGGCTGAGGCGCGGTGAGCGATATTCGGGTTTTATCTGGCTGTCCGGCATTAGATTGGCGATTTTGATTGACAAAATATCGGAGTTGGCGGATTTTGATCCACTTGTATAGAATTGCTTAGGTTGGCACGTTTGGACCCAAGTTTAGCGAGCGCCAGCTGAAGCTGATAAAGACACAAACTCAAAGGAGAACCCATGGCTGTTCCAAAAAAGAAAACTTCTACGGCACGCAGAGATAAACGCAGAACACACGACGCGCTCACTCCTCCGGCTGTGAGCATTTGCTCCAAATGCGGAGAGCCTGCCCGGTCGCACCACGTTTGCGACAAGTGCGGGACCTACGCCGGCAAACAGATCAAAGCCGCCGCCGCCAAGGACTAATATGCGCATAGCCTTAGACGCCTTTGGAAGCGACAAAGCGCCGTTTCCGGAAATTGAGGGCGCCATCCAGGCTATCAAAGAAGACATCTGCGACGAAGTCATCCTGGTGGGAGACGAAGTCATTTTGCGGCACGAACTGGAAAAGTATTATTACGATAAAAAACGCATCCGGATCGAGCATGCCCCCGGACGTATCACGATGGAAGACCACGCTGCCGAAGCTGTTCGCTCCAAAAAGGATTCATCGATGGTTCGGGTGGTGCAGTTGCAAAAATCCGGAGAAGCGGACGCCGCTATTAGCGCCGGCAATTCCGGTGCCTTCATGACAGCTTCGCTTTTCACCTATGGCCGCATCAAAGGCGTTTCGCGCCCGGCGATCGCGGTTACCCTGCCCACGATGAAGCATCCTGAGATCCTTCTGGATATGGGCGCCAACGTCGATTGCGATGCCGACAACCTGCTGCAGTTCGCGAGACTGGGCAAGATTTATTTCAGCTATATTTACAATGTCCCGGACCCCCGGATCGCGCTACTCAACATTGGTGAGGAAAGCGCCAAGGGCAATTTTATGTCCCGCGAAGCCTGGAGTCTGCTCTCCCAAGCGCCAGATCTCAATTTTGTGGGCAACATCGAAGGCAAGGATGTATTGAAGAATAATTGCGACGTGATCGTCTGCGACGGTTTCGTTGGCAACGTGGTTCTGAAGACCATCGAAGGCGCGGTAATGTCCATTTTTGATCTTCTGAAAGAGCAACTCAACAAAGATTGGATAGCCAAATTTGGCGCGCTGCTTTCCTTCCCGGTTTATAGCTATCTCAAGCGTAAGCTGGATCATACGGAGATAGGCGGGGCGCTTTTGGTGGGGCTGAACGGCTGTAGTATTGTCTGCCACGGCAGCAGCAACGCCAAGGCCATCAAAAACGGAATCCGTTTCGCCGCACGCACGGCGCAATCGGGATTTGTGAAACACACCAAAGAATACTTCGAGGGGATTAGCTAATGCATTTATACAACGCCAAATTCTCCGCTTTCGGCTGCCACGCGCCGGCCAAAATCGTGAACAACTTCGATTTGGAAAAGCTCGTGGAAACCTCGGATGAATGGATTCGCACCCGCACAGGGATGTTTGAGCGCCATTTCTGCTCGGGCGAGGAGGCAGCCAGCGATATCGCGACCATCGCCGCCACCAACGCCATTGAAGCTTCCCGGGTGAAGTATAAGGATATCGATCTGATCATCACTGGCACCGTCACCGGCGACCACCCATTTCCCTCCACAGCCTGCATAGTACAGAAAAAACTGGGGCTGAAACTGGTTCCGGCTTTTGATATTTCCGCTGGCTGTTCGGGCTTTATCTATGCGCTGGATATGGCCAAAAACTACGTTGAAAACGGGACAGCGAAACACGTCCTGGTGATCGGCGTGGATGTTTTGACCAAGATTACCAACTGGAATGACCGCAACACCTGCGTTCTCTTCGGGGACGGAGCGGGAGCCACAATCGTTTCCAGGGCCAAGAAGACCGATATTTCCCGGATCATAGATTCGCTGATCTACGCTGATGGTAGCCAGAGCGAGCTTTTATTTCAGGCTGCCGGCGGTTCCAGAATGCCGGCCAGTCACGAGTCTGTCGATGAAAACCTCCACACCGTCTATATGGAGGGCAATCGCATCTTCAAAGCCGCCATCCGCTCGATGTTTGCCTCCACAGACGAGCTGCTGAAGCGCAACAAGATGGACGCTTCCGCTGTCGATTGGGTGATCCCCCACCAGGCCAATATGCGCATTATAGAAGGCCTGGCGGATAAACTCCATGTGCCGATGAGCAAGGTGATCGTGAATATCGAAAAATACGGCAACACCTCCTCGGCGACCGTTCCCATGGCCATGGCCGAAGCCATCCAGGCAAAGAAGATCCGCCGCGGCGACATTGTATTGCTCACCTCCTTCGGAGCAGGACTCACCTGGGGTAGCATTTTGGCCAGATATTAAGTATATTATCCTATATGAAGACAGCATTTGTTTTTCCAGGACAAGGTGCCCAGTATGTGGGAATGGCGCAGGATTTTTGCGAACGTTACCCTGAATATGCTGCTGAAATCGATAAATTCGACCAGCGCCACAATACCGAACTGCGCAAAATAATGGCCGAGGGCCCGGAAGAGCTCTTAAAAGAGACCCGCTATACCCAGCCTGCCATCCTGTTCCATAGCATCTGCGCGCTTAAAACTTTTGAAAAACATTCCAGGCTCCGGCCGGATTTCGTGGCCGGACACTCCCTGGGCGAATTCAGCGCCCTGGTCGCCAATGGCACACTGGACTGGCAGGACGCTATGCATCTGGTGCACAAACGCGGAGAATTTATGATCAAGGCCAACGCTGGAACGCCCTTTGCCATGGCGGCCGTTATCGGACTGGAAGCTGAGGCCGTGATCGCAGCCTGTGCCGAAGCAGAAGCCGCCGGAATGGTCCGCGCCGTGAATTTAAACACACCCACCCAAACCGTCATTTCCGGTACGCAAAGCGGGGTTGACAAAGCCACGCAGATACTCAAGGTCAAAGGCGCCAAACGCGTTCTTCCTCTTCTCGTGGGCGGCCCTTTCCACACACCGCTGATCGAGCCCGCAAGGCTTTGGCTGTCTGAAGAGATGGCCGGAATCCAGTTCCGCGACGCCTTGGTCCCCGTGATTTCCAATGTGGACGCTCAGTCAGCCAGGGAAGGAAGCGTCAGCCGGGCCAAGCTGGCTCTCCAGATTATCTCTCCCGTGCTCTGGGTCGATTCCGTGAAGACCATGCTCAAGGCCGGAGTTACCCGTTTCATCGAGTTCGGACCCCAAAATGTTCTGAGTGGTATGATAAAGAAGATTGACAAAGATGCGGTGGTTTTAAATTTTGGCAAAATCGAGGAACTTGATGAGTTGCTCGAAGCTCTTAAATAGTAAAGAAAGATATAGCATTATGAAAACAGCAATATACAATCTTCAGGGCAAAACGGTGGTTATCACCGGCTCAGCCCGCGGGATCGGTTTCGCCATCGCCGCAGCGTTTGCGGCCCAGGGGGCCCACGCGGTGATTATCGACCTGAACCAAGAGATCGTGGACAAGGCTGTCCAAAGCCTCACGGAGCGGGGATATTCCGCCTCCGGGCATGTGAGCGATGTTACCAAGGGCGAGGCAATTGAAGCCACTTTCGCCACCATCGTGCAGGAACATGGCGGCATCGACTGCCTGGTTAACAACGCCGGAATCACCCGCGACAATCTGCTGCTGCGGATGAAAGAAGAGGACTGGCGACTGGTCTTGGAGATCAATCTGACCGGCACCTTCGTTTGCACCCAGAAAGTTTTCAAACACATGATGAAGGCGCGCAGCGGCTCGATCATCAACATCGCCAGCGTAATCGGCATCATGGGCAATGCCGGCCAGGCCAACTACGCTGCTTCAAAGGGCGGTGTAATCGCCTTCACCAAAAGCTGCGCCAAGGAATTTGGCTCCCGGGGCGTGCGCGTGAATGCCGTGGCCCCAGGCTTCATTGAAACAGAAATGACTGCCACCCTCCCTCCGGATGTGGTGGCATCTTACGGCAAAGCCATTCCGCTCCAGAAAATGGGTTCTCCGGCCGATGTGGCCAAACTCTGCCTGTTTCTGGCCGCGGATGACAGCGCCTATATCACCGGCCAGACCATCGCCATTGACGGTGGACTGACCATGCACTAACGCGTTGAACGGGAAACCATTCAATATAGAGAAAAACCAAACTTCAATAATCATAGGAGGAAAAATGGATATTGAAGCCAAAGTCAAACAGATCGTGATGGACAAACTCGGTGTGGAAGAATCCCAGATTGTTCTCTCCGCCAACTTCATCGAAGACCTGCGTGCCGATTCCCTGGACACAGTGGAATTAGTCATGGCATTTGAAGAAGAATTCTCGATCAACATCCCTGATGAAGATCAGGATAAGCTCCGCACTGTCGGACAAGCCATCGATTACCTCAAGGAAAAGCTGGCTTAATCCTCAAACCGCGAATCAATCCTGATAGCATCCGTTATCAGGATTGATTCCACCTTTTTTACCCAATCTGACAATTCTGCCAGGGGGAGTAAAGATTCCGCCCCCGGAGCAGAGACTTAACATGAGGACCCTGATATGAAAAGAAGAGTGGTAATCACCGGCTTGGGAGCCCTGACCCCGGTGGGAAACAACGTGTCCGAAACCTGGAACAACCTTGTGAACGGAGTTTCCGGAGTGGATACGATAACTAGTTTCGACACCTCCGCGCTCAGCTCCAAAATCGCCGCCCAAATCAAAGATTTTCATCCCGAAGACCATTTTGACCACAAAGAAGCCCGCAAGATGGACGCTTATACCCAGTTCGCCCTGGTGGCGGCGCGGGAAGCTGTCAAAGACGCTGGCATTGATACACAAAAGCTGGAAGGACGCCGCATAGGCGTGATCACCGGAGTCGGCATCGGCGGCATCCTCACTTATGTACTAGAGTGCATCAAATACTACGAACAGGGCGCCCGGCGCATCAGCCCGTTTTTCATTCCCAAAATAATCTCCAACATTGCGGGCGCTCACATTGCCATCGAAAATGGTTTCAAAGGCCCCAATTTCAGCATCGTCAGCGCCTGCGCCAGTGCCAATCACGCCATCGGCACTTCCTTCCGCGCTGTCCAGTATGGCGACGCGGATATCATTCTCACCGGCGGAGCTGAGGCTGGCGTCACAGCTTTGGCCGTGGGCGGATTTTGCGCGCTGAGGGCACTTTCCACTCGCAACGACGATCCCAAAACCGCATCCAGGCCCTTTGACGCCGAGCGCGACGGCTTTGTGATGAGCGAAGGTGCCGCTTTTCTGGTGCTGGAGGAACTTGAGCACGCCAAAGCCCGCGGAGCCAAGATTTATGCCGAGCTGGTAGGATACGCCGCCACCGACGATGCTTATCACATCACCGCGCCTCTGGACGACGGTTCCGGCAGCGCTGATGCCATGCGGGGCGCCATCGCCGATGCCGGAGTGCAACCTTCCGATATTCAGTACATTAACGCCCATGGCACCTCCACTCCTCTCAACGACAAGGGCGAAACGCTTTCCATCAAAAGCTGTTTTGGCGAACATGCCTATAAGCTGAAGGTAAACTCCACCAAATCGATGGTCGGCCACATGCTGGGAGCCGCCGCCGGGACTGAGGCCATCGTCTGCGTGAAAACCATCGAGACCGGAATCCTGCATCCCACCATCAACTTGCATAATCCCGATCCTGATTGCGACCTGGATTATACGCCCAACACAGCGCAAAAATTTGATGTCACCTACGCCCTTTCAAATTCCCTGGGTTTCGGCGGACACAACGCTGCCATCGTGATCAAGAAGTACGTATGAACCCCGGCCCGCCGGAGGGTCAGGCTTATGGGGCTTGCTGTTTGCATGAACTGAGGCAAGATTGAACAAGATTGTAAAAAGGATCGTTGAATATTTCAACGGTAAAAAGATATCCGAGCAGTATCCCAAGTGGGAAAAGAGCTTGGCCCAGCTCCAAAAGAAGATAGAATATAACTTTCACGACCTCACTCTGCTCAAGGCCGCGCTCACCCACAAATCCTACCTAAGACGAAATTTCGGAGACCACAAAGCTCCCTCTCCCTTTGAACGCATGGAGTTTTTGGGCGATTCCATCCTCGGCTTTATTGTCTCCAAAGAACTCTTTATCCGCCATCCTGACGAGCAGGAGGGAAAGCTCAGCAAACTAAAGTCCAAAATAGTTTCCGAGACCTATCTCACGCTAAAGGCAAACTCTCTGGATCTCGGCAAATACCTGCTGCTCAGTCCCGAAGAGCAACAATCCGGAGGAACCAAAAAACCTTCCATCCTCAGCGACACCGTGGAAGCCATGATCTGCGCCATCTACCTGGACAGCGGCATCTCCTCTGCCACCCGCTTTATCAAAAACCAGATTCTGACCGACTACGAGACCACCGTCAACCGAAACGAACTGGTCAACTATAAAAGTATCCTTCAGGAACATCTGCAATCCCACAGCGAAGAGCCACCGCGCTATGTTACCTTGGCCGAGGAAGGCCCGGAACATAACAAGACCTTCATAATTGAAGCCCGCCAAGGCACTGAACTCGTGGGCCGCGGCAAAGGCAGCACCAAAAAAAATGCCCAGCAGGAG
>CAXYWN010000098.1:0-7036 GCA_964292625.1 uncultured bacterium | reverse complement strand
ATCTTGAATTGATACACGTTTTTGAACTTTTTCATCATTATCCTCCAGAAACAGCCAAGCTCAATGAGCTTGCCCAATCGCTTTTTTACTTCAAATGATCCGGGATAATCAGATCGGCTTCGGTGGCTTTCACAACATCATCCACCGTATAGCCTTCGCTCAATTCCCTCAGCAGCAGGCCTTTGGGAGTTACTTCAATTACCGCCATATCGGAAATTATGAGGCTAACCTTGGCTTTGGCGGTGAGGGGCAGGGTGCATTCTTTAAGGATTTTGGGGTTGCCGCGTTTGTCGAGGTGTTCCATAGCGACAATCACTTTCTTGGCGCCGGTCACGAGGTCCATGGCTCCGCCCATGCCTGGAATAATTTTGCCTGGGATCATCCAGTTGGCGAGGTTTCCGTGCTGATCCACCTGCAAAGCGCCGAGCACGGTGACGTCCACATGGCCGCCGCGGATGATGGCAAAACTGGTGGCGGAATCGAAGAAAGAAGCTCCGGGCAGGCAGGTGATGAAGCCTCCGCCAGCATTTATCATGTCGCAATCTTCAGTACCTTCAGCGGGTGCCGGGCCTACGCCCATAATTCCGTTTTCGGATTGGAATATAACGTGCACGCCAGGGGGAATGTGGTTGGCGGCCTCGGTGGGCAAGCCGATGCCGAGATTAACGTAGTCGCCATCCTTGAGTTCTTTGGCGATGCGGGAACCGATCATAGCTCTCTTATCCATTGGCAAGCTCCTTGCTCAGACAAATGTAATTTACAAATACGCCGGGAGTTACGACCTGTTCGGGATCCAATTCGCCGGTCTCCACAATTTCATCCACCTCGACGATGGTGATCTTTCCGGCCATGGCCATGATGGGGTTGCTGTTGCGAGCGGTTTTGCGGTAGATGAGGTTTCCACTTTTATCGGCTTTCCAGGCGCGAATGAGGGCAAAATCGCTGGGGATGGCGGTTTCGAGGATCTGTTCCTGGCCGTCGATGGTGATGATTTGTTTGCCATCGGCGACCACGGTGCCGATCCCCGTGGGGGTGAGAATGCCGCCCAAACCCGCTCCGAAAGCGCGGCAACGCTCCATCAGGGTGCCCTGGGGAACGAGTTCCACGTTGATCTCGCCGGAGTTCATCTGGGCCTGAATCTCCCGGTTGGTGCCGGTGTGGGAGACCTGGGCGCTTTTAAGTTGATGGTTTACCACCAGTTTACCCACGCCGCGGTTTTCCCAGTCTGAGGCGATGACAATTATGTGCAGGTCCTTGGTTCCGGCTGCGACGAGGGCATCGATAATCGCCTCCGGAGCGCCCACTGCCAGAAACCCGCCGATGGCGAGCCGACTGTGAGGTTTGATCAAGGCGGCAGCTTCGGCCGCAGTGATTAGTTTGTACATTGATTCTCCTATGGATGTGAATAATATTTTATGGGCATTTTTTCAGCAGCCCGATTTATGTCAACAGATAGTCTTTCACGTGGTGGATATCTTCGCTGCTGATAATGAGTTCCAGATAGGTGCCGTCAGCGCGGTATTCCTCCTTTTGGATGTCGGCGATCTCGTGCAGCAAAGAAGCCAGGGAGCCTTGATCATAGGGAAGAAAGACTTGGCAGAGTTTGTTTTGAAAAAGCATTTCCTCCAGTTTCTGGAGCAGGTCTTCGACGTGTTCACGCTTCAGGGCGGAAATCAGCACCGCCTCCGGATAGCGCCGACGGACCAGGATTTCGTAGGTGTCGTCCACGATGTCAGTCTTATTGAAAATCAAAAGCTGGGGTATGTCCGCCGCTTCGATGCCTGCCAAAACCGAATTTACCTGTTCGATGTAATACTCATAACGTGCGTCGGAAAGATCCACCATATGGAGCAGCAGATCGGCGTCCTTCACCTCCATCAAAGTGGCGCTGAAAGAGGCGACCAGATGATGGGGCAGATTGGAGATGAAACCAACTGTGTCTGAGATCACGACTGGAAACGAGGTGGAAAGCTTAAGCTGCCGCGAAGTGGAATCCAGGGTGGCAAAAAGCTTGTCCTCCACCAGGACGCCCGCTTCCGTGAGGGTGTTGAAAAGGGTGGATTTCCCGGCGTTGGTATAGCCAACAAGGCAGATCTTTTTGGCTCTGTCGCGCTGTTTACGCTGGGTTTCCTTCTGTTGGGTGATATCTGTTATGGCCTTATTTATTTTGCGGATCTGCAGGCGGATCAGGCGTGTATCTATCTCAATCTGTTTTTCGCCCATGCCCCGGCTGGCTGAACCTCCGGCGGAACGCGGGGAGCCGCGCTCTTGGTCGAAATGTCCCCAGAGCCTGCGCAGCCTGGGCAGTTGGTACTGGAGCTCCGCCAACCGCACCTGCAGCTTGGCCTCACGGGTGTGAGCGTGATTGTGAAAAATGGAAAGAATCACCTCGGTGCGGTCAATCACCCGGATATTGAAATCTTTCTCTATGTTGCGGCCCTGGATGGGGTTGAGCTCTTCATTCACGATGAGTATGTCCGCCTTGGCTTGATGCATCTTTTGGCCGATCTCTTCCAGGAAGCCTTTGCCGAAATAGGTGGAGCGTTCGGGTTGGTTGCGTTTCTGGGTGTAGGAGCCTAAAACTTCGATTCCCGCCGTGTCGGCCAAACGCTGCAATTCGTCCAGTTGGGCCTTTGTCTCCTCTTCTTTTTCGCCCTGCCGGACAATCGCCGCGAGGAACGCAGTCTTGTCTCCACGTTCAAGTTCTTCCCAGGAATCCGGCTCGAGGTCGAAATCCTCTACCAGCCAGTCTTTTTCTTCGTTTTGCATGTTTCTCCAAAAAACTCTTTTGTTTGCTTCTTTGCTTTGGGTCAGTCGTTCTTTCAGCCGAATAGCTCAGCCAAGCTCCGCTTGCCGTCACTCCCACCCGGGTTTTCAGGCTGAAACATCTGTCAATTTCACTGGATTTGCGCTCAGGGGCTGACCTTGGTTCCCATTCCTCCCCTTTTACCGGGAGAGCTGTCGTATATTTCCACATTGTAATAGATTACACCGATGTAGTCGCGCGGAAACTCGCCGTGGAAAAAGCTGTGGATGAGGTTGATGTACTGGACCACGTCGCGTTCGTAGGAACTGAGGCCGGGATCCAGAGGATGGAGCAGGCGGGCGATCTGTTTGATCTTGTAGGTGGGGATATCCAGCCAGACCGTCACGCAGGCAGGTTCGAGCATCTGGTTGATAAAGGTCTGGGTGGCAAAACCCGGCTCGGAATAGAGTTCCAGCGAGCCCATGCGATTGGCGCTGAAGTTCTTCTCCGCGTTGGTGTAGAGGCTGTCCAGCAGGTTTAGTTTCACATCCATCGGCTGTTCCATGTTTTCCCGCAGCATTTTGATCAATTCGCCGATCTTGCCTTCCGGCGGCAGAAAACCCATACCTTTGACGGCGTTGTTGAGCTTGAACCGAGAATCCTTGCGGGCTGAGCCGTAGGTCGCGACGATGCCGTTGTGGGGTCCGGAAAGTTGGGGACTGCGGGTGGCATCTTTGCCTTTTTCCAACATTTCGTGGAAAATACCCAGATATTTCTTGCGCTGAGCACGGTTCCAGTCCCAGAAATCCTGGGGAAAATCCACCAAGGGAAGTTCTTCCCATACGCCGTCAACCTGGGCGCGGATGCTCTTTGCTCCAGGGGCGGGGGTGAAGGCCGTGGTCTGCACGCAGTAGCCATCTTTCCAGAATGCTTCGGGATTGAATACTTCTTCCGCTTTCAGCAGGCCGATGCTAATCAGGATGGTTAAGAGTATTAAAATAAGGGCTTTATCCATTATTATCACTCCTATGTGCTTGGATGTTTTGTTTGGCGAGGGGAACGGCTTCGTAGAGAAAGCCGTTGATTTCACAAGGGAAAGCGGCGCATTCGGCGCAGGTTCTGAATCCGCGGCCAAAGGCACAGGCACGGATCGGGCATTTGCTACACCAACCGAAATGTGGTCCATCGCTGAGGCAGCCGTCGCAGTTGATATCCGCGGCAGTAAGTTGCGCTTTATAGATATTGCTCCAGCGAACGGCGATGTCGGCTTTTTGGACCAAGTCGCCGGATTGGGTGGCGAGGAGGCATTCGCAGGCGCTGCAATCCAGCCCGCAGGCGGAGCTCAGTTCAGTCATCTTCTTCCTCCAGAAATTGTTTAAGAGCCTCATTGCCCCGCCGGGATAGGGTCAGTTTCTTCAGTTTCTTGTCCTTGATGGGTTCGTCCAAAGCAGGCAGCAGTCCAAAATTGGCGTTAACAGGTTGGAATTTTTTCTGGCTGGCATCGATCAGGCGCCGCCAAAGCTGGCCCAGAATGGTTTCGGGCGGCAGCATCGATATTCCCTCAGACACAATCTTCGCCACCAAGAGGCCTGTGGCGATACATTCCATATAACCTTCCACTCCGCTGAGCTGTCCAGCCACAAAGACATGCGGGGAGTTCTTGAGGCTGAGGTTGGGATTAAAAGCCTGAGGCGCATTCAGATAGCTATTGCGATGGATGGAGCCGTAACGCAGGAACTCAGCATTTTCCAAGCCCGGGATGAGGCGGAAAATGCGCTTCTGTTCCGGATATCGCAGCATGGTCTGGCAGCCAACGAGGTTAAAGGCAGTCTGGTCCCGGTTTTCCGTCCTCAGTTGGAGCACAGCGAAGGGTTTTTTGCCCTCGTGCTCCAAACCCATCGGGCGCATAACTCCGTGCCGCAGAGTGTCTTTTCCTCTCCTGGCAAGCTCCTCCACCGGGGTGCAGTTTTCGTAATAGGTAAACTTTAGGCCATGGAAAAACTCGTTTTCAAATTCGTGGGCCTGATGCCCCTCACCGCTCAGCAGGGCGTCCACCAAGGCATAGTATTCCTCACGGGTGAAAGGGCAGTTGAGGTAATCCGGTTCGCCTTTGTCGTAACGGTCTTTGCGATAGATTTTGTCCAAATTTAGGCTATCCGCGGCAACGATGGGCGCGATGGCGTCGAAAAAGCAGAGTTGATTGGTGCCGACAAGATTTTGCAGTTCAGCAGCCAGAGCGTCAGAAGTGAGGGGTCCGCTGCAGAGGAGGCAAACTCCCTCAGGAAAACTGGTCACCTCTTCACGCAACAGTTCGATGTTTGGATGCGCCTGAATCATGGCGTCCACTTTTTGGGCAAAGAGATCGCGATCCACCGCCAAAGCGTGACCGGCAGGCACGGAACAGCTTTCCGCTATGGGCAGCAGCACCGAACCCAGCATACGCAGTTCTGCTTTGAGCATACCCGAAGGCGTGTCCGGAAGCGTTGATTTAAGAGAATTGCTGCAAACCAGTTCCGCGGCCAGTCCGGTTTGATGGGCTGGAGTCATCTTGGTTGGGCGCATCTCGTAAAGGCGTACCGCGAGGCCTTTTTCCGCCAGATAGAGGGCGGCTTCGCTGCCCGCCAGGCCCGCTCCGATGATGGTGATCGCTGTCATTCAGACCTTGGCGGGAAGCCTCGACCGCAGGAAAATCCAAGCTCCGACCAGAGCCGGGACCACATCGTTGATGATGAAGATGGCGAGCGTGGTGCTGGCAATGCTTTCCGGCTGCAGGCCAATCTTGGATAGTAGCGAGATCGCGAAGCTTTCTTTCAGCCCCAGTCCAGCCACCGTGATGGGTATGCTGTAAGACATGTGCGAGAGCGACATCCGTTTGAAAACTTCCCAAAAGGACACCGCCTGGGTGAGTTGCAGCATCAGCCAATACTGGAGAAAATTCAGTAGAGTGGCGGCTATCAGAACCAGAATGATCTGCGGGACATATCTTAAATAGTTGGGACGCAGCCTGTTCCAGCGCCGGTTGAGATAGAGCACAAAGTACAGCCAGATGGGCAGGGTGATCAGGGCAGAAAACAGCGACCAGCGCATCCACGCCGGCAGTCCCTGGGGAATGTAGAGCAAAGCCAGGCTGGCAAAGGTGAAGATAGTCCAGGTAACGAAGATCCTCTCCAAAAAATATGAGAGCAGCGAAGCGGCCTTGCTGCTGTTCGAGACAAAAGCCACCTTGCCGATGATGCCCCAACTGCCTGGAACGGCAAAGCGCAGGGCCTGGCCAATCATATAGGAGTTGAAAATCTCAATCTTTTTGACTCTATAAAGTGGATTGACCTGCAACGAATACTGCCAGGCCAGATACTGTCCCCAATGCCGCAAAACACTCAGTCCCATGATGGCCAGAACCAGCCAAAGAGGTTGACTGATAAGGTTATGCCATAACAGGCCGATGTCTATTTTACGGAATATGCCCCACAGGATCAGCGCTGCGATCAGCAGCTTGAGCACGAAACTCAGGATTCGCCAAATTTTCTTTCCGCTTTCAGCGTTCATGCTAATCTGAGTTCAGTTCCTGGATATGTTCCAAGGCTTTGAGGATAAGTTCCCGCGGGGGTGGGGCGATGCTGCCGTCGTTCATCATTTGGTGGCAAAGATCGCGAGACGCCCGGATGTTCGCCGCGGCATAGGCAAAAACTTCTGCGCGGGAGCGCGGGAGCCTGGCCACGCCTTCTTTCACGGCCTGCTCAGCCACATCGGCGGCCGTATTGGCAAAAACGTCTGTCTCGTCCATGCGGGGGACAATATTTTCGGGATCGATTCCGCGCGCTTCGGCAAAATCCGCCAAAGAATGTGCCGCGCGAATCGCCATCCCGTCCGTGATCTGGCTGGCACGGACCAACAAGGCACCTTTGAGGATACCCGGAAAACCGCAGGAATTGTTGATTTGATTGGGAAAATCGCCCCGTCCGGTAGCCACGATGAAAGCCCCGGCGGCTTTGGCGTCGTGCGGATAGATCTCCGGCACCGGATTGGCGCAGGCAAAAACTATCGCCCGGGGCGCCATCAATTTGATCCATTCAGGCTTGATGACATGGGGACCCGGGGTAGAAAGCGAGATCAGCACATCCGCACCGCGCATCGCCTCTTCCATTGTATTTTGGCGCCGGGGATTACTAATTTGCGCGAGGGACCATTGTTTAAACTTGTTGGGATTGCCGGCCAGATCTTCCCGACCGGGATGCAAGCCCCCCTTGCTGTCCAACATAGTCAGCTTGGCACGGTCGGGCCCTGCTTGGG
>CAXYWN010000097.1:0-7199 GCA_964292625.1 uncultured bacterium | reverse complement strand
GCTGTTGTTGAGGGTGGAGATTTCGAAAATAAAGGTTCCTCCTGGGTAGAGGGCCTTATACACGTTTTTTAGCAACTGCCCGACCTCGGCTTTCTTGGTGAGGTAGATGAAACTGTCAAAGAGGCAGAAGATGAGGTCGTATTCTCCCCGGGGGATTGGCTCGGTGAGGGAATTTAGGAAGAGAGCGGGTTTGAAGGGTTTGTCATCCGCCACGTGGAGCATATAGGGCGAAATATCGCAGGCTTCCACTTCATATCCTCTGAAGACGAGGATCTCGGCGGCATTGGCGGTTCCGCATGCATGTTCCAGAATCCGTTTGGGCGCCTGCCCGGCAAAGCGCTTGTGCCAGCTTAAGATCAGGTCCACCCACTGCTCGTAGCTCACGTGCGACATATAGGAATCGTAGTATTGGGCGAAGAGGGAATAGGATGCCTGATAAGCGGATGGCACTCCAGCCCTGTTGCCCGGGCCGGATTGCAAAGCGTTTGCCCCGGCCTGGCGGAGCCGGTTCAGAGCGGCCAGGAAATCGGCGCTTTCTTCATTTAAAACAAGGTTCAGCGCTTGCAGATTCTCCCCGAAGTGGCGAATCGTGAAAGCGGCTGGATGGGAATGGCAGACGGCGGAAACCAGATCGCGGTTGCCGGTGCAGAGCAGTTCACCATAGCAGGCGCGGCGGAAAGAGTCGAAATCTGCGTAAATGCTCGCGTCTTTGGGTACTCCCATGGTTTCGGCTTCGCTCCGGAGTATGGCAGGAGGACGGTCCAAAGCAAGACAGAGTTCCGAAATCCGCCCGGAAAAGCCATCTTTAAGCGTGCTCAAATCGGCCACTGAGAGGCTGGCGCTGTCGTACAGTGTGATCAAGGGCGAAGCTGTCTTCTGGTTGAATTGACTTTCTGTGCTGAGGCTGGCGAAGCAGAGGTTTTGGATCTCTTCAGAGCGGATAAATTCCCGCATTTCCCCGATGGGGTCCTGGCCGGAAAAAGCCTTGGGGAGAAAGGAGGGATGGGCTGGCAGTTCTTCCAAATCCTCCCTCCCGGTATAGAGATAAAACCAGCGCAATTCACCGCCAAAAGGAAAGAATTTCCAGAGGGCGGCCAATTGCTGGCGCTCAAACTGGTTGAGGGCGATTACCGCGAGGCTGTTCAAAGTATTTTAGAGGACCTTGTCGCTGGCGCCGGGCCGGGTGAGCGGGGTTCCGGATTCGCAAAGGGGGCAGGCGTCCGGGCTCCAGACGGGGATGTCCATCTCTAATAGCGAGAGGAAGGGAACGCCAAAATCAGCCTCGCCGGAACTGCGGTCAACTATTCCTGCCACAGCCTGAATTTTGATCCCGCTCTCGCCGAGGTAAGCAATCACCTCGCGCACGGAACCGCCGGTGGTGACGATGTCTTCGATCACGACGGCATTTTTGACCTGGGAAAGGTCGAAGCCGCTCCGGATGGTCATCTGCTCATCTTTGCGCTGGCAGAAGATGAAGTTTTTGCCCAGCAGCCTGGCTACTTCAAAGGCCAGAACAATTCCTCCGTAGGCGGGGCCGACGACGGTGTCAAATTCATAAGGCTCGAGGAGCTCGGCCAGCATTTCGCAAACTCGCAAGGTGGCCACGGGGTCCTGCAGCAGCCTGATCTTTTCGACATATATCTCGCTGTGTTTTCCGGAGGTGAGCAAGAAATGGCCTTCCATGATGGCGCCGTTGGCGATCAGGATATTTCTGATCTCGGGGGTGTTCTGTTGTTCAGCCAGAATGGCTCTTGCGCGCTCTTCGTCATCAGAGGCGACCTGCAGTTCGATGTCGAATTTGCCTGGCAAAATGCCCGGCAGCATGGAATAGACCAACTCATTTTGCAGATAAGCCTGAACGCCATGATCCGTCAGAAGTTCCTTGGCAAGGCCGGCTTCAAAATTGTCGGTGAACTTGGCGATGGTTACGAGGACTTGTTCCATTTTTGCTCCTTACATTTGGGTGGTGGAAGCCAGATAGACCAGCACCATGATGGTTTCAAAAACGATCTCATAATCGTCGGCCGTGAACTCCAGGGTTCGCCCGTCAAGACGTTTTGTATAGGGCATCAGAGCGGCCTGGTCGGCCATGGAGCTGTGGTTGAATTCTATCTTCAAATTTATGGGCGCGTTAAAGCGGTAAAGCGGGATCGCAGTTTTGTCTTTGGCGAGCGCCTTCGTCACGGCTTGGCGGGTCAGTTCATCCACGGCCAGGCGGGAGTAGTTTTTGGCGGAAAATTTGGCCACGGCTTTCTTGGTGGGAATAAATTCCAGCCAGGGCATGGGGTTTGTGAGTTCGTGCATCAGGGTCTCATCCCCGGAAACCAGCGTCACCGGGATACCCAGATAGCCTGCGTAGGCAGAATTGATAAGGGCTTCGTTCATCGCCTTGCCGTTGATCCAGATGTTGTGGATGCGGCTGTTCGAATAGGTGTGGTCCATGTTCCCCCGCAAAGCGCCGGTACCGCTGTGATAACCCAGCAGCCAGATCTGGGAATATGTGTCGCTGAGATCCGGCATCATATAGCGGGGCCGGGGGCAGCCGGAGATGAGGTTGATCCGGCGATCCAGCTCTGTGATGCTGTAATCCAGGTTGTCGCCCGCGCTGTGGGAATCGGCGATGGTGATTTCCTCGATCTCGGAGCCCTGGGGACTGGCCAGAGCGGCTTCCAGAGTGGTTTTCACGTGTTGGGTGATGCACTGCCGCACCGCAGGCCGGTCGGTCTTTTCCTGCTCCCAATTAAAGGTTCCGGGCATTCCTTCCATATCGATGGAAATATAGATTCTCATGAAGCTATCCTTTTGGTCTGATTGCATTAGCCAGTTCCGCCGCCACTTTCGCGTTATTCTTCAGCAGGGCCAGATTGGCTTGCACAGAAACACCTTTTGTAGCCTGCGCCAGATAGTCAAGCAAAAATGGCGTGAGTGCTTTTCCCAAAATTCCTTTTAGCTTGGCCTCGGCCAAAGAGGCTTGGATGTATGCCTCGATTTGCGGGGCGGAAATGCTCTCCTGCGACGGGATGGGATTGGCTATCAGCAGGCCTTTTCCACCCAAGCTTTGATGGATTCTCCAAAACAAGGCAAAGTCCTCTGCTTTGTCCAGCCGGTCTATCACATGCTCACTTTCGGCCGTGTAGAATAAGGGAAAGCGCTCTGTTTGCCAGCCCAGCACAGGAACGGCCAGGGTTTCCAAATGCTCAAGAGTTGCCGGAACATCCAGGATGGCCTTGCAACCAGCGGAAATCACCGCCACGGGGATTTCGGCAAGGGCAATCAGGTCACTCGAAATATCCAATGTATCCCTCCAGCCGCGATGGACTCCACCGATCCCGCCGGTTGCGAAGATTTCGATCCCGCAGAGGGAGGCCAGCTTCATCGTTGCTGATACTGTGGTCCCACCGCTGTGTCCCAGAGTGAAGGCCAAAGGCAGGTCGCGCATACCCAGTTTGCGGAAAGCCCCCGGCTTTTGTAGCATCGGGGTGATCTGGCGTATGATGCCTTCATCGAGTCCCACATGCGCTTTGCCGTTCAAAACGATGATTGTCGCCGGAGTTACTGATTCGTTTTTCAGGATGGTTTCCAGGGCGCGGAAAACAGCCAGGTTTTGGGGATAGGGCAATCCATGCGTGAGGACGGTGGATTCCAGTGCCACCACAGGCTGTTTGTTATCAAGGGCCTGGCGTACCGCCGGGCTGAGGATCAGGTGTTCGCGAGTACTATGCATAATAAAACCTTTGCCTACAAAAATGGAATCAATCATTTCTCCGATATTAGATCAAGGATTGATTCCGTGTTTTGGATTTAAGGATAGTTGGGGAGGATCTGAGCTATAGCTCGGTGTATTCTTTTCTGTCCTGAAGTTTGACTACTTCAACTTTCATCACGCCAGCGGCAATCATACCGATCTCTTTGGCTGCGCCATAGGAAAGGTCAATGTCCCGCCCGCGTTTAAATGGACCGCGGTCTGTTACGCGCACAATTACATTCTTGCCGTTCTTGGGATTGGTGATTTTAAGGAGGGTCTGGAAGGGGAGGTTTTTGTGTGCGCAGGTCATCGCGTACTGATTGTAAACTTCACCGCTGGCTGTGCGGCGACCGTGAAAGCCATTTCCATAGTAGGAAGCGACCCAGGTCTCGCCCGGCGGAGTTTTTTCAATTCCTGGTGGTTCTTGGGTATGCAGGGAATCGATCACCACCACCTGTTGTTCAGGGATGGAAAGCTCTTCCGCGCTCGTTTCTCCCGCCACGGTTTGTGCGATTATCGGGGCGATGAACATCACCCAAATCGCAAAAACTGTGGAGAGAAGTTTCTTAGATTGTTTTCTCATATTTGTTTTCCATGTTTTGCTTAAGTCTCGTTGGTGAAATTTTAGAGGGGCTCGTTTTTGTCAAGGTTTTTTTTCGCATTTTATGCTTATTTACTTGTGCTACAATATCTTGCGCCTGGCCGCGAACCAGGCTTGAACGATCTCTTTTAGCTCCGCCTGGGGGCAAGACCATCCGGTTTTTGGTCTTTGTGCGTTTTACCCATAATAGGTGGCATGCGCAAGAAATAGTTTGACAGAAATCGCCTCTTTCAGTCTCTATCGCAGGATGAAATAATTACTGCATAAAAGGAGTGCGGCCATGCCCAGAATGACGGTTAATCCGTATTATTGCAAAGGTTGTGGACTCTGCATCGCGGCCTGTCCCAAGAAGATCATCAGGTTTTCGGAGGACATCAACGCGAAAGGGTATCACTACGCTGAATGTTTCAAGCAGGAAGATTGCATCGCCTGCAAAATGTGTTATATGACCTGCCCGGATGTGGCGATCACGGTCGAGAAGTGAGGTGAAGATGTCCAAAGTACTTATGAAAGGAAACGAAGCTGTCGCTGAAGCCGCGATCAGAGCTGGTTGCCGGCTCTATTTCGCCTATCCGATCACCCCCCAGAGCGAACTCATCGAATATATGGCCAAAATGATGCCCAAAGTGAATGGCACCTTCCTCCAGGCCGAAAGCGAAGTGGCCGCTATCAATATGGTATATGGCGCTTCCGGAACGGGAAAAAGGGTGATGACCTCATCCTCCTCGCCGGGAGTTTCGCTGAAAATGGAAGGGATTTCCTATATGGCAGGCGCCGAACTGCCCGCCCTGATTATAAATGTCCAACGCGGCGGACCCGGCCTGGGCGATATCCAGCCCGCCCAGGGGGATTATTTTCAGGCCACCAAGGGCGGCGGACACGGCGATTATCGCCTCATCGTCCTGGCCCCCAATTCCGTTCAGGAATTTGCGGACATGGCCGCCGAGGCTTTTGATTTGGCAGATAAATACCGCAATCCCGTGCTGATCCTTGCCGACGGCATGCTGGGCCAGATGATGGAGCCGGTGGAATTTAAACCCACCAAGACCCAGGCTGAAATCGACGCCCTCGCCGAGATCCACAACTCTTGGTGCATCTGCCCCAATGAAGACGGGGACAAGAAACACCATCACGAGATAAACTCTCTGGAAATCGATCCGGCCGTTCTCGAAAAGCACGTGAACAAACTGTACGAAAAGTACGCAGTGATCGAGAAGAACGAGATCAAATATGACACCTACAACCTCTCGGATGACAACGAAGTCCTCTGCGTAGCCTGGGGAACAGCTTCCCGCGTGGTGAAATCCGCCATCAACGAGCTGCAGGCCCAGGGCAAAAGCGTTGGACTCATCCGTCCCATAACCTGCTGGCCCTATCCCTACGAGGCCGTCGCCGCGGCAATTGGCCCCAAGGTGAAACAGGTCTATGTTTTTGAACTCAACACCGGGCAGATGCTCGATGATGTGAAGATCGCCGTGGCCGGCAAGGTCCCGGTAAAATTCTGGGGTAAGGTCGGTGGAATAGTTTTCACCCCGGCCGAGATCCAGGCCAAACTTGAAGCGTGTTTTTAAAGGAGGAAACCATGGAAGTGATCGCAACCAGACCCCAAACTCTCTCCGAGACTCCCTTCACCTATTTCCCCGGCTGCCTCCACGGCGTGGCGCATCGCCTCATAGCTGAAGCTATCGAAGAACAGGGACTCATCAATCTGATGACCGGCGTAGCCCCGGTAGGCTGCTCCGTGTTTGCCTATAAATTCTTCAATTTCGATATGGCTCAGGCCGCCCACGGGCGCGCTCCAGCCGTTGCCACAGGCATGAAGCGTGCCAGGCCGGACATGCACGTTTTCACCTATCAAGGAGACGGCGATTTGGCCGCCATCGGCACCGCCGAGATAATTCACGCCGCGAACAGGGGCGAAAAGATCTCCGTTTTCTTCGTCAATAATGCCATCTACGGCATGACCGGCGGACAGATGGCTCCCACCTCGCTGCCGGAAATGAAAACCACCACCAGCCCCTATGGCCGCGATGTGAACGACATCGGTTATCCGATCCGTGTCTGCGAACTTTTGGACACCCTGATCGCGCCATATTATATTGAAAGAGTCTCCCTGCTCAGCCCGGCCGACATTATCAAGGCCAAAAAGGCAGTGGACAAGGCTATTCGCTACAACAAGGAAAACCGCGGATTCACCTTCATCGAATTCATAAGCACCTGTCCCACGAACTGGGGCCTCGACCCGATCAAATCTCGCGACTGGGCCAGAGACAACATGATACCTTTCTTCAAACCCGGACTTTTACGGGATAAAGGCGAGGAGGTGAAATCGTGACTACTGAAATGATCTGCGCGGGATTTGGCGGACAAGGCGTCCTCACCATCGGCAAATTCATCGCCCAAGCCGGCATGAAAGAGGGAAAGAGCGTATCCTGGCTACCTTCCTACGGTCCGGAAATGCGCGGCGGAACGGCCAACGTCTCCACCGTTGTCTCCGATGGACTCATCGCCTCTCCCATAGTCAGTTATCCAGACGTGTTGGTTGCCCTCAATCAGCCTTCCCTGGATAAATTCGGCCCCATGGTTCGCAAGGGTGGAGTTGTAATCATCAACACCACCATGTGCCCCCACGGCTGCAAGCGCGACGACGTTCAGATTATCGCCGCTCCGCTGAGTGACATCGCCCTTGAGATCGGCTCCAGTATGGTGCTGAACATGCTGGCCATTGGCATCGTGATCGGGAAAACCGGCCTCATCAAATACGAGACAATAGAAGAAGACCTCACCTCTTTCCTCAAGGTCAAAAACCCCGATCTCCTGGAAAAGAATCTCGCCGCCATCAAACGCGGAATC
>CAXYWN010000096.1:0-7224 GCA_964292625.1 uncultured bacterium | reverse complement strand
AGGCCGAAAACAGGAGCCGAAAAGTGCATAGTAAAAAGACCGGATCGATGCTGTGAAAAACAACATTGAGATTATCCGTAACCGTATTGACCAGTTTGGCGTGGCTGAGCCCACCATCCAGATGATCAATGAAAATGACATTTTGGTGCAGCTTCCGGGCAACGACAATCCGCTGGAAGCTGAAAAACTGGTGACCAAATCGGCTGTTCTGGAATTTAAGCTGGTAGCCAAAGCTGAAGATGCTGAAAGATTTCTAAGCCAGTTGGACGGCATCATTCAGGCCAATTTGTCAAGTTTCCCGCTGATAGCCAAACTCGACGCGGAAGATAGGGCACTGGACGGTAAAGCCGCTGCAGTTAAGGATACCACCGAGATTGTAGATGATGCGAAATCCGGGATATTCAGAACTCTGGTCACCACTTCAGAACGTGATTACGTGGTCCGCTTCGACGACCTGGAAATAGTGCGCACCGTTTTGGCAGACAGCGCCTTTGCCAGTTTGAAGCCCAAAGGTTACGACCTTGTTTTGGAAAGCGTGGACGAACAAAAGCGCCTGGCCAAGCAACCATCTGTAATCTATGTGCTCAAATCAAGCGCCGAGGTGAAAGGCACAGACGTGGACGGAGCAAGCATGGAGATCGGTTCCACCGACAGCTCCAACCCTCAAATGGCCGGCAAGCCTTACATCTCTCTGAATTTCACGCGTACCGGCGCCCGCAAGTTTTCGAATGTAACCGGTGACAATACTGGTGAAAGACTCGCCATCGTGGTTGATAACGCCGTTTACTCCGCACCCGTGATCCAAGACAGAATTCCGGACGGAAAGGCCACTATTACAGGTATCTTCACCACAGAGGCGGCCAAATCCCTCGCCATCTTGCTTAACAACAAAAGCCTAAGCGCTCCGATCGAGCCCAAATATTCCACTCAGGTTTCTGCCTCTTTGGGTTCCGACAGCATCAAAAGCGGCGTCATGGCTGGCCTGATAGGTATTATTGCCGTGCTTATCTTTATGCTGATCTATTACAAGTTTTGCGGTTTGGTTGCGAATTTTGTGCTGGTCTTCAATGTTGGCTTCATTCTGGCTATGCTCACAGCTTTTGGCGGAACTCTCACCCTGCCAGGCATAGCGGGTATCATCCTCACCATTGGTATGGCGGTTGATGCCAACGTGCTGATTTTTGAACGCATCCGTGAAGAACTGGATGCCGGCAGGACTCCGCGCTCAGCGGCAGACGCTGGCTTCAAGCGAGCTACGGTCACGATCTGGGACGCCAACCTTACCACCCTCATCGCAGCCTTCGTGCTCTATCAATTTGGCACCGGCCCCGTCCGCGGGTTCGCTCTCACCCTTACCATCGGTATCATTGGCTCTGTTTTCAGCGCGATTGTTTTCACGCGGTATATCATGGATAAGACGATGCTGACCGGCAACCGGCAGAAACTGAGCATCTGAGGAGAATAAGATGAGAATGTTTAAAAATGCCAACGTCCCTTTCGTTAAGAATCGCAATATCTTCTTCATTCTGTCTGCCCTTTTAGTAATATTCTCGATTGTGGGCATCTTTGTGAAGAACCTCAACTGGAGCACAGACTTCAAGGGCGGCGTGACCGTGATCGTGAATATGCAGCCCAAAGACGCCAAAGTTAAAGCTCTTAATATCGACCAACTCGCCAAGGTGACCAATGACGGCGGTTTCGAAGATGCCGAGATCCAGTATATTGGCTCTCGCGAAGACGTGACTTTCCAGATCAAGGTCGGCGGCAAGGATGCCAACACGATCAAAGACAAGCTTACGGAAGTGCTTAGCACCCAGTTGAACGACTACACCCAAGGCCGTGATATGCAGAAGGACGTTATCCGCGAAATCAGCACCGTGGGCGCCAAAGCTGGAATGGAAATGCGTAACAAAGCTATTCTGGCAGTGGCTGTGGCCCTGCTGTTGATGATAATCTACATCTGGATTCGCTTCGAATTCACCTTCGGTTTGATGGGGATCGTCGCTCTTTTCCATGATGTGATCATCATCGTGGGTATCTTCGCCTGGACCGGGAAAGAGATTTCAATGACGATTGTGGCAGCGCTGCTGACGATTGTGGGTTACTCGATCAACGATACGATCGTGATCTTCGACCGCATCCGCGAGGACCTCAAAATATACCGCAAAGATCCGGTGCCGGTTATCTTCAACCGCTCCATCAACGCGACCCTCAGCAGAACCGTGATAACCGCGGGTACCACTCTGCTGACCTCGTTAGCGCTGCTTTTCTTCGGCGGTCCTGTGATCCACGATTTCGCTCTGGCCATGAGCCTGGGTATCATTTTCGGTACCTATTCTTCAATCTTTGTGGCCAGCAACTTGGTTCTGGATACCATGAAGGCCACTAATCAAGAGAAGCAATCCATTAAGAAACTAACCAAAAAGTAAACATATAGATTCGCAAAGAACCTGAAAGCCGCCCTCCCTGGCGGCTTTCGTTTATTGATGGTAAAATCGTGGAGATGGAAGACAAAGGCTGGCAAGCGGGTGAAAATTTGCATTGACAGCATGGCCTTGCTTTCCATTATGGGTTTTAACATAAATTTAGGTACGATATATGAGATATAGAATAATTACTTTAATATGCCTGCTGATTCTGGTTACTGCGCTTTGCGGAGACGAGCTTGGCGACAAACAGAAACAACTGAACAAAGTTCAGAGCGACCTGCAAAAAGCAGAGAAAAAGGTCGAGCAGAACGAAGCTAAGAAGAATAAGAACAAGACAGAGATCAGCAATACCCTGAGGACAAAACAAAAGACAGACGTGGAACTGCGGCGGACTCAGGAAGTCGCCCGGGAGAAACTGCAATCCCTGAATCTGGTGAATACCGAACTCGGTACTGTGGAAAAGCAAATCCGTGATTTAAAGGTGATGCATAACATCCAGCTCGATAAAATGCTCCGCATATCCCGCAAGAACGGCAGCATCAGGATTGTACACAAGGATCAGCATTGCCTGGCCCTGCTGGCCTCCCAAACCAAAGAGAAACTCAGCGCCTTCAGCGATGTTCAAATCGATTTGGTGGGGGAGCAGAATCAGAAAGGCCGGGAATTCACTTTGGCCAATAGCGAGTTCAAAGAAAAATCAACCACCAGTCTATACTTGAATAGTAAGGTGAAGAACCTGGAATCCCAACAATCTCAACTGACCAATGAACAGAAGAAACTGCAAAATCAGATCGCCAAATTGAAAAAGGATGCCAGCCAGCTTGAATCCCTGATCGCGAATCTGACCACCCGTCCCAAAGCCCAGGGTCAGGAGCCGGCTTCCTATAAATTCAGCGCCCGCACCATCGCCTGGCCGATTAAGGGAAGCATCATCCGCAGTTACGGACAGGAAACCCGCGCCTACGGGACTTCAGTTGTCTGCAACGGAATCGACATCGCCGCTCCGGAATGGGCCACGGTGGTGGCAGCCGACGCCGGCGAAGTTGTATATTCCGGCACTTATGGCGGACAGGGCAAACTGCTGATCATCGACCACAAGAACGGATTCTTCACTGTCTATGCCTATAATAACGAGCTGCTGGTCTCCACCGGCACCACCGTCAAAAAAGGACAGGCCATCGCCAAATCTGGAATTACCGGTTCTGCCACAGAACCTTCACTGCACTTTGAAGTGCGCAAAGACGGCAAAGCCGTTAATCCATTATCCTATCTGGAATAGGGGAGAGGAGGCTACACTTGGTATTGCTAAAACAACCCTCCGTCAGGAAGCTGGAAAAAGTTATCCGGGACGGAAATTTAATAAATAAAACCTTCCTCCATTTTACTGGCGGGATGTATGGTATAGGCTGCACCGTTTCGTCGCTGGAAGCGATCGGGAGAATCCTCAAACTCAAAGGCCACAGCGACGTCAAAGGCCTGATTGTTTTGATCCCTCACCTGGACTGGTTTGTCCACGAGGATATTGCCGTCCCCGAGAGGATCCAACCCCTGCTGGAGCAATACTGGCCGGGCAATCTCACGGTGATTTTCAAATGTGACGATGCCCGCTTTAAACATCTGGCCGTGGATGGCAAAGTGGCCTTCCGGGTTCCGAGCGACGCGATGCTCCGATTGGTGATTGAGATCTTGGGAGAACCCATCGTCAGCACCAGCGTCAATATCGCCCGCCTGCCTCCCGAAAACGATTTGAGCCGCCTCACCGGGATGTATGCCAATTGGTTCGACTACGGCTTTGTGCCGGGCAAAGTCAGCGTGGCGTATGATGCCCAGCCTTCGACAATCGTGGAATATATCACCAGCCGGGAAAGCAAGAACCAGAGCGGCCTCGATGAACTGAAATGCCTGCGCGAAGGCTCGATTCCTTTCTATGGAGTGAAAAAGTCTTTCGAGGTACCCACCATTCTCTTTGTCTGTACTGCCAATATCTGCCGCAGCCCGATGGCGGAAAAACTCTTCAATCATTACGCCCGGCAGGCAGATCTGCATTACGCCGGAGATTCATGCGGACTCTTTCCCGGAGGTCAGCCTATCTCTGCCGGCTCCTTACAACTGCTTTTGGAGCATGGCATCCTGGAGGCCAGGGATCACTATTCAAAGCAAGTAACTCCGGAGATGATCAGCGGCAGCCGCCTGGTGCTGACCATGGAGGAACGCCAGCGTGACTTCCTGCGCAAAGACGCTCCCAACAGCATTCAGAAGATTCTCACCCTCAACGAATATCTGGGCGAGCCAGGCGATATTGCCGATCCCTATGGCTCGGACATCAATAATTACAGCAAAACCTTTGAGATCATCGACGACCGCGTGAAACGCCTGATCGATAGGCTCCGAACCCAGATTAGCCCATCCTGATAAAGGAAACAGCATATGAAACCAGAGATAACCGCTGCATTGATCGCCAAACACGGCCTCTCAGAGCAGGAATACGCCATGATCCTGTCAATCCTGGGGCGTGAACCCAGCTACGTGGAACTGGGCATTTTCAGCGTGATGTGGAGCGAACACGCCAGCTATAAGAATTCCATCCGGCTGATCAAAACCCTGCCCCGGGATGGCAAGTTCCTCCTGGCCAAAGCCGGCGACGAAAACGCCGGAGTGGTGGATATCGGTGATGGCCTGGCGATTTGCTTCAAGATCGAAAGCCACAATCACCCCTCAGCTTTGGAACCCTATCATGGCGCTGCCACCGGCGTCGGCGGCATTCTGCGCGACATCTTCACCATGGGCGCCCGGCCCATCGCTGCCTTGAATTCCCTGCGCTTCGGGGATCCCAGTTCACCCCGGACCCGTCATCTGATCAGGGAAGTGGTGCGCGGCATCGCCGATTACGGAAACTGTTTCGGAGTGCCAACCGTGGGTGGGGAAGTCTTTTTTGATGAAGTTTACGAAGGCAATCCCCTCATCAACGCCATGGCCGTGGGTTTGCTGAAACACGAACATTTGGCCAGATCCGCCGCCTCCGGCATCGGCAATCTGGTGGTCTATGTAGGCGCCAAAACAGGTAGAGACGGCATCCACGGCGCCACCTTCGCCTCTGTGGATCTCACCGAGGAATCCGCTGAAATGCGCACCGCTGTCCAGGTGGGCGATCCTTTCTACGAAAAACTGTTGCTGGAAGCCACTTTGGAGGTCATCAAGGCCGGACTGGTGGTGGGAATTCAGGATATGGGCGCGGCTGGGCTCACCTGCTCGAGTTCCGAAATGGCCGGCAAGGGCGGAGTGGGCATCGAGCTTGACCTCGAAAACGTTCCCATCCGCGAAACCGGCATCACTCCTTACGAGATAATGCTCTCCGAATCCCAGGAGCGGATGCTGCTGATCATCGAGCCCGCAAACCTGGCCGCGGTGAGGAAAATCTTTCACGCTTGGGACCTCGACGCCGTCTTGATCGGGCGGGTAACCGACGACAAACTTTTACGGGTGCGTTTCAACGGCGATATTTTGGCTGAAATCCCCGCCGAATCTCTGGTCTTGGGAGGCAGCGCTCCCGTTTACGAACGGGAAATGAAAGCCCCATCCCGTCCGCCGGCCAAGGACCTCAGCCAATATCCCGAGCCACAGGATTATAACGAAGTATTGCTCTGTCTGCTTAGCGAACCCAACATCGCTTCCAAAAGAGTGATTTATTCCCAGTATGACCACATGGTGCAGATCAGCACAGTGGTCGAGCCAGGCAGCGACGCCGCGGTGGTTGCCATCAAAGGCACGCGCAAAGCCATCGCTCTGGCCACGGATTGCAACGCCCGCCACTGCTCTCTGGATCCTTATGAAGGGGCCAAAGGCGCCGTGGTCGAGGCGGCCAGAAATGTTGCCTGCAGTGGAGCGCGGCCCATCGCCGTGACAAATTGCCTCAATTTTGGCAACCCCTACAAACCCGAAGTCTATTGGAGTTTTGCCGAGTCCATCCGGGGAATGGGGGATGCCTGCCGGGCTCTGGAAACGCCGGTCACCGGCGGCAACGTATCCTTCTACAACGAAAGTCCCGCCGGGGCAGTATATCCCACCCCCGTGATAGGCATGCTGGGATTGCTCGAGGATCTTTCATTCGCCACCACCCAGTGGTTCAAAGATGCCGACGACGTTATTGCGCTTTTGGGCAAACCCTGCTCCACCCTCGGTGGCTCTCAATATCTGAAAACCGTCTTCGGAGAAGTGGCCGGTCCCGCTCCCCAAGTGGATCTGGATGCCGAAAAGCAGTTGATCGAACTGCTGCTGGCTCTCATCTCCGCCCAAACCATTGCTTCTGCTCACGACGTTTCGGAGGGCGGCCTGCTGGTCAGTCTGGCCGAAAGCTGTTTTAATCCCGCGGAACACTTCGGTGCGCGGATCGCATTCCCGATGGCACACTCTGCCAGCGCGGAATACTTCGGCGAAGCTCATGGCCGCGTGGTGATCAGTTTCGACCGCGCCAAGCTGGAAGCTGTCGAACAATTATGTCTCAAACATTCGGTCCCCCTGCTCATGCTTGGGGAGGTAACTGCCGACCGGTTGTTCCAAATCAACCATGCTATCAGTCTGGATACCAAGGACTTGTACCAGGCCTACATCAACGGATTAAAACTCAATTAAAGGAGTAAGGAGATGAAAATGAACTTTTTCTTTGGTCACGTATTCTGGGGTATTTTGCTGCTCCTATGGGGGATCTCATTGATCCTGAAAGGTTTGAACATCGTCGATCTGCCCTTGGCGAAGATCTTTATCGCCGTCATCATCATTATCTTCGGAATCAGGCTTC
>CAXYWN010000095.1:0-7247 GCA_964292625.1 uncultured bacterium | reverse complement strand
TAGTCCTGCTCAAACTCCAGGATGTTGCGGATGGTGGCTCCGCGAAAACTGTAGATCGCCTGGTCGTCGTCACCCACAACGCAGACGCGCTGATGGTCTTTGGCGATTTGCGACACGATTTCGAACTGGGCCTGGTTGGTATCCTGATATTCGTCGATCATCACGTAGCGGAACATCTGGCTGTATTTGGCGCGGACGGCGGCGTTGTCTTGCAAGAGTTTGGCGGTGTAGAGCAGAATATCGTCAAAATCCAGCGCCTGATTGAGCAGCAGCCTCTGCTGGTAGAGGGTGTAGATGCGCAGGACCTTGCTCTCAAAATCGTCCTGCCAGCCTTTGCCGTGGCTGTCTTCGGCGATGTTTAGCCCCAGATCTTCCGGCAGTTGCAGGCGGTTTTTATAGCGGCCGATGCGCCCCAGCACTCGTTGGAACGGGTATTTCTGCTTGTCGAAGCCCTGCTCTTTATAGATCTTTTTGAGCAGGGATTTCTGAGCATCCCCATCGTAGATGGTAAAGTTTGAGCCAAAGGGCAGGGAAGCCGCTTCGTAACGCAGAATGCGGGAGCAGACATGATGAAAGGTGCCCACCCAAAGTGAACGGACCGGCACTCCGAGCAACTTTTGCAGGCGGTCTTGCAATTCCCGGGCAGCCTTGTTCGTGAAGGTAACCACCAGGATGTTCCAGGGCGGAACCTGTTTTTCTTTGAGCAGCCAGGCACAGCGGTAGATGATGGAGCGGGTTTTGCCGCTACCGGCTCCGGCCAGCACCAAAAGCGGACCTTCGGTGTCGGTGACAACGCTGAGCTGCTGTTCGTTCAGCTCCCGGGAAAAATCCGTGCGCATGCCCGGTTATGCGGGGACCCTGATGAAGCGGGGTTCGCTGCGCCGTCCCTCCAGCTTGCCCAGGAAGGTTCCGGAATTGTCATTGATGTTCCTGAAGGCGGACACTTTGTACCAGTAATCGCCAGGCAGGACAGAATGCCAGGGCTTGGAGCCATGATTGCAGATGTTGGTGGCCACAGTGTCCACAACCGCGTATTCCGAGTTGTAGGCCAGCCCCCGGTAAACATAGTAGCCGTCTGTGTTCAGGGGCGGATTGGCGACCCACCGCACTTCCACAAATTTGTTGGCGGCTCCGACAGGCGAAGCGAAACACTGTACTCCGCTCACCGGGGCTGGCACAATGATCTCCGGATGGCCGATCGGGTCGAGAGGATTGTCCCGTTTCAGGGTGCAGGCCGCGATCAGCAGCAAAATCAGGGAAAGAGTCGTCAGCTTGGTTTTCATGGGGCCTTCCTAAAAGCGTACCCGGATGCCTTCGGGGCCCAGGCTTATCGTCTTTTTGCCGTGTTTTTCCAGAATCTCCTGCCAGACCCTGGCATTGTAGCTATCAGTGGTCTGGACAACATCATAGATGTTATAGCCCCAAATTACCGCGCCCAAAGCCAGGAAGACCACAGAATAGTATCTGGGGGTCTGAGCCTGGCCGTAATAGAGCTGGATCTCGTCGATCTGGGTGGCAGTCAGGTATTTGTTGTAATAGTAATTGCCGCGGTCATAGAAATACAGGGACACGCCCAGAGAGAGCAATTCCGCGCCAAGGAAGATGGTGCCTTTGGTTCCGGCTTTGCTGGATATCTGGCCGAGGCCCGGGATTAGAGATGATTTAAGGATGGAGGAACTGATCGAGCTTGATTCCAATTCATAGATTTGCAGCAGTTCCTGGCGGTCGAGCAGATCGGTGCGGTAAGCGCCGCGGTCCTTCCAATCTTTCCAGTTGTATTTTGTGCTGTCTGCAAAGGCGTTGATGTCAAACTGGGTCTGGGCAAGCAGGCAAGATGCCAGAATCAGGAAAAGCAGCAGGAAGATAATCTTGCGCATGTTCACTCCATCAGCTTTTCAGAAAGCTTGTTCAGGGGGGTGATGGTCCGGTCCCGCAGATTCACTTGCCAAACGTAAAAATATGATATCGTGGGGGTTACCAGGTCGTAGCGGGCTTCATACTTGAATTGGCCGGAGGAGGTCATAATCTTCCAGCCGGAATCGCGAATCTCGTTTGGGTTATAGGTCTGCAGCAGTTCCTGCTTTTGTCTCTGGATGAGGCTGTTCAGCCTCCCGCCCCGGTATTCTCTGATGATGCGTTGAGCGAAGCCGGTGGGATCGGCTTGGGCTGCGATCAGGTTCTGCATCTGAGAGACCTTGCTGTTCACTTCAGCCCGGCTGTCCAGGGCGTTGGCCTGGCGATAGAGAGTCAGAGCTTCGGAATATTTTCCGGAAAGTTCAGCTTTTTCAGCCAGGATCAAGACCTCACGGGCGCGGGCAACGTTTTCTCTGATGGTGTTCATCCGGGCGATAGCCTGATTGGCCAAAGCGTAATCGGGAATGATATCGTAGGTCTTTTGATAGTGGATGAGTGCGTTTTCGAAATCGCGCTGCGCCACCAGTTCGTTCCCGCGGTTGATGAAGAGCGAGGCGACCTGTTCCAGACGGCGGTCCACCTGGGTTTTCTTGCTGGGGTCATACTGCACGGCGATGCGGAAAAAGCGGTCTGCCTCCAGGTAGTTTTGCCCTTTCAGATAAGTCTCCGCCTGGCCGATATAGGCCTCGGCTATCATCTGGTTGTTGGCTGTGTTATCCACAACCGGGTATTTCCCCAGCTCGAAGAGAATGCTCAGGCCGTCGCTGTAATATCCAGTATTGATGAGCCGGCGGACATAATCGACCTTGGCCGGAATAATGCGGATGATCTGTTTGCGGGCTGCGAGCTCATACACGTTGTTGGGATATCCGTCGTAAAGGTCCATGTATTCCTGCCAGGCGCCTTCATGATCGATGAATGTATCAAGTTGGAAGTCGATCCTGCGGCTCTGCATTTCCGCCGTGAGTTCTGAGCGAGGTATCTCTCTCAGAATGGCGTTCACAAAATCCAGCGAAAGCCTCTCATTATTCTGTTCCAAAGCTTTATCGGCCAAATCTTTGTAGATCCTGCCCAAGGCCTGATCTGATTCCTCGGAATTGGATAGTTTGAAAAACTTGATGGCCAGGTCATAACTCTCACGCTGCAAGGCAAGCAAACCCAATTCATAGTAGCATTCACCCCGGAGTATCTCGCTGCGGGTGATCAACGCGCCATTATGGCCATTTTTGATGTAGTCGTCAAGTTCCTGGATCGACGCGGCGTAACGCCTCTTGTTATAATGGTCCTCGGCGCTCTTGTAGCGGTTGATCTCGCAGGCGCTCAAGGCTAAAAGTGCTATTAACAGCGTCAAAATAGGCAATCGGATTATCAGCCTTTTTGCGTGTTTATCTGGGACAGGATGGTTAGATTTCATAAAATTCATTTAGCCGTTTTATCCGCTTTTTGCTGGTTGCTGGGTACCACAATCGGGATCTGGTCCAGTTTGCTGCCAAATACCACGAAAAACGCGGCCAGCATCACGGTCGTGACCAGCAGCAGAACTTTGTTTCCCGTGATGAAGATGATGATAGTGGTGAGCACGATCAGGATGTTGATGGCGTAGATGATCAGCGCCGTTACCTTGATGGAGCCGAGCGCCGTGTTGATGCGGTGGGTGGAATGGTCCTTGCCGCCCTGCATCACGTGACGTCCGTCGCGTTTGCGGGTATAGCTCACCAGCGAAATGTCGAAGATGGCATAGCTGAGCAGGAGTACGGGCAGCAGGTAAAAAATGTTGTTCTCACGGGTCAGCACTGCATAGCGGGCCATGAGAATGCCCATCGAAGAAAGGAAATAGCCGATGAACATCGAGCCCGTGTCGCCCAGAAAAATCTTGGCGGGGTTGAAATTGTAAGGCAGAAAGCCCAGTGCGCTGCCCGCGAAACTCAGCGAGATCAGGCCGATGAAGGCCATCTCCGCACCGTTCGAACCGGTGGTGTTGGCCAGGCTGAAGGCAAAAAATCCCAGCCCCAGAATGCCTGCTATTCCGCTCAGGATGCCGTCCATATTGTCCAAAAAGTTCAGCGCGTTCATCAAGCCCACCATCCAGATCACCATCACGGGCAGGGAGATATAGGCCGAGCCGAACATGTTTTGCAGCTCTGGAAATTGAAAGTTGCTCAGGATGAAGATCAGGCTTACCGCTATTTGCCCCAGTAGTTTAACTAGCGCGTTCATGCCCATCCGGTCGTCGATGAGCCCGATCAGCATTATCAGGAGTGAACCGCCCAGATAGCCCAGCATCGCCGGATCGAAACTGCGGTTGGCGGAAATCGTCACATCATAGATGCAGAGCAGAAAAAACCCGATGAAAACGCTCACACCTCCCATGTAGGGAACGCTCTTGAGATGCATTTTCCTGGCTTCAGGCTTGTCCACAAAATTCAGCGCCTTGGCAAGCTTGATTATAAACGGCGTCAGACCGTAAACTAACAACCAGGACATAACGAATACGCTCACGTACTCCCATGTCCTATTTTCCATGTTCATACTCCATCATTAAGATTTCGCAAAATTCCTGGCAGGCTGTTTTCTGTCAATGCAAAAAGGCCTGGACTCGGTAGCTTGGGGAATGTCATTTCCGCTTCCGCTCACGATGCTTGCGGTTGCGCATCAGCGGAGTATCCGCGGCCCTGGCGCCTTTTATGGCTCTTGGGCGGCAGCTCCTGCACTGCAGAACTGGCTGATATATCAAGAGGATACAGAGCCGGATGTCCGAATAAAGACCTCAGTTGGAGAGTCCTCTTTCGGAGGAGCGCACGAAATCCACAAAGATTTGCTGTTCTGGGGTGAGGGCCGGCCACTGGGAAACTTCTTCCAGGGCTTGGGAAACGTTGAGGCCCTGACGGTAAAAGAGCTTGTAGATCATTTTAAGGGCGGCGAGGCTCTCGCTGCTAAAACCTTTGCGCATCAAACCCACGCTGTTCAGGCCGACAGTTTTATAAGGGTTGCCAAAGCCGCGGGTATAGGGAGCGACGTCTTTTTTGATCGCGGAAGCGCCTCCCACGAAGGCGTGGGTGCCGATCTGCACGAACTGGTGAATCGCGGTCATGCCGCCGATGTTGACCTGATCGCCTATCAGCAGATGCCCGGCCAACTGTGTGGAATTGGCAATAATGCAGCCGGAGCCGATCTGGCAGTTGTGCGCCACATGAACATATTCCATCAGCAGGTTGCCGTCGCCGACGCTGGTGGATTCATCCTCCCTGTTGGAGCGGTTGATGGTCGCGAATTCCCGGATGATGTTGCGGTGTCCGATCTTGAGCCAGGTCTTTCCACCTTGGTATTTCAGGTCCTGGGGATCGGTGCCTATTACCGCGTAGGGAAAGATTCGGTTTTCGTCCCCGATTTGGGTGCAGCCCATGACAATCACATTGGAATGCAGAATGTTCCTCTTTCCCAAGGTCACATCATCGCCAATCTGGCAATAGGGGCCGATTTCGCAGCCTTCGCCGATCACGGCGCCAGGATGGATGATGGCAGTGGGATGGATCCAAGTCATCAGGCTTTCTTTTGCAGCATGGCCAAAAAGTCGCCTTCTGCAACCTTATCGTTGCCCACAAAGGCTTCGCCGTGCATTTTGGAGAGGTTGCGCTTCATGGATATCACTCTCAGTTCATAGCGCAGCGTATCTCCCGGAAACACAGGTTTGCGGAATTTAACGTTGTCGATGGAGGCGAAATAAGTCAGCCATTGGTCGGCATCGTCCATCTGCCATAGCAGGATGATGCCTCCGGTCTGGGCCATGCCTTCCACAATCAGCACTCCGGGCATAATCGGATGTCCCGGGAAATGGCCTTGGAAGAAAGGTTCGTTGATGGTCACATTCTTGATGCCGACGATGGATTCGCCCGCTTTGATATCGATAATCTTGTCCACCAGCAGGAAGGGATAACGGTGGGGGATGATGCGCATGATGGCGTTGACATCAAGGATCGCGTCTTTGCTCAGGCTCTTTTGGTATTTATTCTTCATGTCCTGTTTCAGCTGGATCTGGCGGAGCTTTTTCACCAGTTCCACATTGGTTTTGTGTCCGCTGCGGGCGGCGAGGATGTGTCCGCGGATGGGCATTCCCAGCAGCGCGATGTCGCCGAGGAGGTCCACCACTTTATGGCGCACAAACTCGTTGACGCATCTCAGCGGATGGCTGTTCAGGATTCCTTCCCTCGAGACGGAGATGGGTTCGTTATAGGCAAAAACTTCTCGCAGATGCTCCAGCTCAGCCTCGCTGATACCCGGTTCCGCTATCACCAGCGCGTTTTCCAGCGATCCGCCTTTGATCAGTCCCTGTTCCTTGAGCTTCAGGATTTCGTTGATGAAGCAGAAAGTGCGGGCTCCGGCAAAGTCCCTTTCAAAATGCCTGATATGAGGCATAAAAGTATATTGGGTGCCCAGATAAGGGTGCTTGTAGTCGATCATGAAGGTTATCTTCAGCTCGTTGGAAGGCACAATCACCACGTCCACATTCTCTTCCGGACAGGAATAGCTGATCGCCTGGTCAAATTCGAAATAGACCCTTTCAGAATCCTGCTCTTCGTATCCGGCTTGCTTCAGCAGCTTCACAAAAACCAGCGGAGAACCATCTCCGACAGGCACTTCCGGGCCATTGATCTCGATGCGGATGTTATCGATCATCAGGCCTTTGATGGCGGCCAGGACGTGTTCGATGGTACCGACGGTGACGCCATTCAAGCCGATCGTGGTGCCGCGCGAGATGTCCACAACGTGGTCTATATCCGCCAGAATCTCTGGTTTGTCGGGCAGATCGGTGCGGATGAAAACGATGCCTTCATCCTTGCCAGCGGGCTTGAAGCTGATGGTGGAAATCTCTCCTGAATGCAGTCCGATGCCGGTGTAAGAAGCTTCTGCTTTGATGGTATGCTTGTATTCTATCATAAGTCAATCCTCTTCTTTTTGGATCTGATCGCGGTAATGACGGTAGATTTGCGGCAAATTTCTCTGGATGGCCAGGATGCGTTTCTGAACCCTGGCGTCGATAGCCGGCAGACCCCAGTATTGTCCGTCGGCAGCCAGGTCGTGAGTAACTCCGCTCTGGGCGCCAACCATGGCGCAATCACCGATACTGAGATGCCCGGCGGCGCCTGATTGTCCAGCCATATAGACGTAATCTCCCAGCACCGTGCTGCCGGCCAGGCCCACCTGCGAGACCAGCCAGCCGCCGTTGAGGCCGGCCACCCAGTTCTGGTAGCGGGCACGCATGAACGCGGGGTGGAAGTCGATGTCGTTGCCGAGGGCCACGAGCTGGGCGTTGAGGTCAGCGTCGCGGCCACCGT
>CAXYWN010000094.1:0-7423 GCA_964292625.1 uncultured bacterium | reverse complement strand
AGGTTACGATTCTATAATGGGTATTTTGAGGAAAATCTTGCGCAAGTTCGGCTAACTTAGTTTGAAAATGAGCCTGAACAAACGGAGCCAGGCGGCCTTTGATTTACTCGCTTTTATTGAATATACTCCGTTAGTCACCCAACCCTAAACTGTCCATCCGGGTTGAAACTTGAGACCCTGAATAACTGGTCCGGGATTTGTGGCTTAAAGGGTCTGTTAGTTTAGCTGTAATTGCAACCTTTGCAACCTTCCAGGATATCGCCGGAGCGAGTGCGGTGAGCCTCGCGCATGGCTTTGAATTCTGGTCCGTTCCAGATTTCAATCATAGAATCCTGACAGATGTGGCCGAGGAATTGTTGTTTAGCGGGGTCAATCGAACAGCCTTTTGCCGGGCAAATCGGGATACGCCCGTCGGGCCTAACTTCCAGGTCTTTGAAGGGCAAAGTGCAGACAGGGGCAGTGTTCAGGTCATAAACCGGAGCGTAGAAGACATCGGTGTCATATTCCGAATCCGGATGCTTGAGCAGCAGTTGGGGCAGCACGCAGTCGGCATAGCGTTTCCAAAAGAGTGTTTCCTGCCGTTCCAGGTGTTTGGTGGAAGGACGCAGCATCAGGCGCGCCTTGATCAGGGTGTGGCTCCTCAGTTTGTCGCGCAGGGAGCGCATGTGGCGCAGGTTTCGGATGAGGCGCAGGTAGCTGGCGTTTTGGCGCGAGGCCTCATAGACCTTGGCGCCGCCGGCATCGATGGAAATTTCGATCAGGTTCACGCCGGAGAGCAGAACCTCGTCGATGCGTTGGGGATCCTGCCACTGGCCGTTTGTGATCACCGAGAGATATCTGGTGAGGGGCGCCAGCCTGGATAGCATTTCAGCGCATTTGGGATGGAGCATGGGCTCGCCGCCGCCGATGCGGACACGGTTGATCTTCGCCGCCCGGAGGTTTTCCAGCAGACAGGCGAAAACTTCGTCGCTCATCATGGTGCGGGGATGAGGGAAAAGAGGATTGTTGCAATACACACAGGCAAGGTCGCAGGCGTCGGTGAAATCTACGGAGAGGAGGGGCGGTTTGAGCGGATCCGCCATACGAAGCGGATATTTGAGCCCGATCAATTCTCGCGCGGGAACCCGCTGATTGAGCACGTGGGCATTCAGACGCAGGTAATAACTCCAATGGGCGGCAATCCAGCCCAAGTTTTGGAATTTGTTCGATCCGTATTGTTTCTTGGTTTCTGACACTGTTTCCTCGCTTGTTTTAGGGTGGGTGGTAAAACACCGGAAACCAAGCCTCGGAAGCCGGTTTCCGGTGTTTATTCTCTATCTTAGTTCAATGATATCCGGCTGGATTATTTCATCATCACCATTTTGCGGGTGGAGGTGAATTTACCGGAGCGCATACGGTAGAAATAGACTCCGCTGCTCGCGGGAGCGCCGTTGGCGTCGCATCCGTTCCATTCGGCCTGATGTGAACCGGCGGGGAGTTCAGCTGCGATGAGCGTTTTCACCAATTGTCCCTTCTGGTTGAAAATCTCCAGGGTCACAGGACCGGCGGCTTCCAGCGCGAAGCTGATCAGCGTGCTGGGATTGAAGGGATTGGGGTAATTGCCCTTCAGAGCGGTGCTTAGGGCAGGTGTTTCATTATCCTCAACAGGGGTGTATTGGAAAGAGTTTCCGGCGCGGTTGTAGGTACCCATGAAACAAGGCCAGGGAATACTCTGGGCAGCGCGTTTGACATCGATCACGTAAAAAGCGTTGTCGTTGGGAATCACGATGTCCATATCGCCATCCATGTCGATATCGGCAATCGCCGCGGAAACTTTTACGTTACCGTTGAGGCGGATGGGGAAATTGGGAGATTCGGTGCCATCGATCCGCAAGCTGTGGAGATAGCCGTTGGTATCGCCAAAGATGATGCCGGCATAGTTGTCGCCGTCGAAATAGGCCACTGTGGGTGTGCAATCGACAGCCTGGCCAATGGTGATGGGCGTTCCGGGCAGGTCGGCTCCGGAGGTGGTGAGCACGCTCACGATCCCCGTGGCTCTGGCGACGATTATTTCTTTCGTGCCATCGTTATTCACATCCGCGACCACGGCGCCTGTCTTGATCTGACAGCCTACGTTCTTCTCAAAATGCACAGTGCCATCGTGATTGTAAGCCAGAATGTAGCCCGCGGTGCTGGTGGTGACGATGATCTCAGGATACTCGTCTCCATCCAGGTTGGCGATGGTGATGGGGTTTTGCGAACCGCCCGGCATGGTAACGGGGAAACCGGGGAGGTACTGACCGGTGGCGCTGCTGATGGCGTGCAGGTTGCCGTTGAGGGTGGCCACGATGATCTCGTGATTGCCGTCGCCATTCAGGTCTGCGATAGCCGGCGTGCCCAGACAGGCGCCGCCGAGGCTGACGGGGAAGTTGGTATAGGCGGAGCCGTCCGGGTTCAGAACCACCAAGCTTCCCGTCTGGGTGACGGCGATAACTTTGCGCTGGTTGCTCATGGCCAGGTCGGCAATCACGGGCCCACTGCGCAGGGTTCCTCCGGCGGGAACAGTCCAGTGGGTGGTACCGTTTTGGTTGAAAAGCATGATGCTGTTGTTTTGCAGAGAGGCGGCAAAGTCCTTGAGCCCGTCGTTGTTGACATCGCTCATGGCCAGAGAACCGACCACGCCGCAACCGACGTTGATGGGGAAGCCAGGCAGCAGAGTCCCGTCCGTTTTAACAGCCCGCAGGTTTCCAGAGGGATCTCCAAAAACGATCTCTTTATCAGGATTGGCGTCGATATTCACCAGCACAGGGCTGGAAGTGGAAGCTCCGCCAACGACGAAAGGCCAGCCGGCCTGGAACAGGGAAAGGTCCACGTTGAAGGGAAGGGATTTGTTGTAGGGGAAAGCCGCGCTGGCATTGGCGGCGACTACCAGCTCGAAGTGGATGGGTTCTGAGGGGAGGGAGGTAATAGTCTGGAATCTGAAGGGTTGGCTGTTGTTCCACATCGTGCTTCCGGGGGTCAGGTTTCCGTAGCTGGCAGTATCGTCGAGGATAGTGACGCCAGGATTAGTGGTAGTTAGAGTGGCAGTGAGGTTGTTGGCGGCAAGCCAGGCCAGTCCGGTGAAGGGATCGAGATAGTTATTAAGCGATACCTTGAGCCGGATGGTCTCACCGGGATTGGGGACTCCATCGCCGTCGCCGGCACATTCTTCCAGCACAGTATCGTCGATGGTGATATTGGGGATTTTGTCGAACATGGTGGCTGCGAAAGCGTTCACCCGGCCAGCACCGAGAAGGCCGTCAAGGCTGGGGTTGGCTTCGTAAATATAATCAGATGTCATCATCACACGTTGCATCAGCTGGGCGGGCGTGAGCTCCGGATGCAGGGCTTTCACCAGCGCACACACTCCCGCTGCCACAGGCGAGGCCATGGAAGTTCCGTCATAAGCGTCATATCCGTTTCCGGCGATGATGGTGGAGAGGATGCCTTCGCCGGGAGCGCAGATATCGATGGGCGTTCCGTAATCCGAAAAGCTGGATTTGATATCATTAATACCGGTGGAGGCGACGCATAAAGCATTGGTGCAATCGGCCGGATAATCCTGGTAACTGGAATTATGTTGCGTGTTATTATTGCCTGCGGCGGTAACAAGCAGGGCGCCCAGGGCGGTGGCATAATTGACTATGGAATTGGGATAGGCGCCTGCTCCGGGGCCGCCCCAACTGGCGTTAATGATATGCGCGCCAATCTCGGCAGAATACTTAATCTGGTCGTAGGCGTATTGTATTCCCTGAGAAGGCGAGGTGCTTGGGGCACCTTTGCAGGATATTATTGAAGCGATGGGGGAGGTTCCCACCACGCCAATGGCGTTATTGCCAACGGCCGCGGCGCAACCTGCCACATGGGTGCCATGATCGTTGCTGACGTAGGGCTGGATGGGGTTGTTGTCGTTCTCGACAAAGTCCCAGCCGACCAAATCGTCGATCTTGTTGCCGCCTTCTCCGGCGTCAACTCCGTTTCCGCCTGTAATCGTGCCGGCATCCCAGTTGATGGTCATGCCGGGAGACTCAGCAGGATTGATCCAAATGTTCCCCCGCAGGTCCGGATGGTTCCATTTGACGCCGGAATCCGTGATGGCAATCTTGACGTCGAAGGATCCCTGGATGTAGTCCCAGGCTTCATAACTACGGATACGCGCATGCGTGTATTGTTGGGTGACCATGGGATCGTTGGGCACAAATTTACTGCGGTTGATGCCTTCGAGCTCCGCATAGATCAGGTTATTATCCTTGATCAGGGCGTCAACGGCTTCGTCGATGCGATCGTCTGAAGCCAAAATCAGGCGATAGGTATTTTGCAGATAGAGCCCGTTGTCGTTCCAAGTGGGTTCTTTCACGTATGAATGCATCTGCTCCAGTTCAACGATGTTAAACTCGGCGGACAGTTCGTCGAAAGAGCTCAGGCCGGTGCGGATATAGCCGTTTTGATGAGTATAGTCTATTTTTCCGGTGTCGTTGCTTACCGCGTCTTTGGTAAAGCAGACTATCACGGACCGGGAAACGAAGTAATCAGGGTCAAATTTGATCGCGAACATCGCGCTAAGAGCGACGATCAGCAGAGTCAGGAGGGTCAGTTTTTTCATTGGCACCTCAGGTTTTTTATTTATTTTTCTTTCCTTAGAATTTCAGAGGGGGGATTTAGTCAACTGAATAATCAACAGCAGTGGACATCAATAGAGGATAAGTTTTTCTTTATCAGCATATTGGCTGATATAACGTTTTCTTATCAGGGCGTTGGTTTCGTGCTCCATTTCCGGATCCGCGGCGATGATGGCGAAGGCGTCCTCGCGGGCTTCTTTGAGCACCGGCTGATCGGTGATGAGGTTGGCGAAGCTGAATTGGGGCAGGCCGGATTGCTCTGTGCCGAAGAACTCTCCCGGTCCCCGCAGTTGAAGATCCTTTTCCGCGATCAGGAAACCGTCTGTGGTTTTGGCCATGATGTCCAAGCGTTCGCGAGCGATGTTGCTGAGCGGAAAATGTTCAATCAGATAGCACCAAGCCTGCTGTCCGCCGCGCCCCACGCGTCCGCGTAACTGATGCAACTGAGCCAGCCCAAAGCGTTCCGCGTGTTCCACAATCATCACCGAGGCGTTGGGAATATCCACCCCAACTTCAATCACTGTGGTGGAAACCAGGATTTTGATCTCGCCGGCCTTGAAGCGGAGCATGATCGCGTCCTTTTCCCTGGAAAGCATCCTGCCGTGGATGAGCTCGCAAGTGTATTGAGGGAATACCTTGGTGGAGAGATGTTTGTGCATCCGTTCGGCATCCAGGAGGTCCACTTTGTCCGATTCCTCGACAAGGGGGCAGACAACATAGACCTGACTGCCGGCGGCCAGTTCCTTTCCTACCTCGTGAAAGACGAGATCTATCTTTTGGCTGGAGCGCACCAGGGTTTTCACAGGGATACGTTCCGGCGGAAGTTCGTTGATGATGCTCACCTCGAGATCGCCATAAACCGTGAGGGAGAGTGATCTGGGGATGGGCGTGGCGCTCAGGTAAAGCAAATCCGGATGCTTGTCTTTGCGGGCCAGAGTGGCGCGTTGCTGCACTCCAAAGCGTTGCTGCTCGTCCACGGCGACGAAGCCAAGCCTGGCAAAGACAATATCACTTTGCAGGAGGGCGTGGGTGCCGATGATGATATTTGCCGAGCCGGTGGAGAGGTCGGATTTGGTTTGAGCCTTGCCTTTGTAGCTGCCACCTTTGAGCATCGCCACCTGAAGAGGAAAATCCTCGAGCAGGCGTGAAATATTAGCAAAATGCTGGTCAGCGAGTATCTCCGTGGGCGCCATCAACGCAGCCTGATATCCGTTTTCCACGGCCAGCAGCATCGCGAAAAGGGTCACGACCGTTTTTCCGGACCCCACATCTCCCTGTAGCAGGCGTGACATCTGCCGCTGGGAACCCATGTCCGCAAAAATCTCGGTGATCACTCTTTTTTGCGCTTTAGTGAGCTCGAATGGTAGCTTGCGGTAAAGCCGGGAGGTCAGTTCCCGCTTGTTTTCGAATCCGATTCCCTGCACCTCGTGGGCGTGAAAACGCTTATGACGGGCCCAGAGCAATTGGGAATAGAAAAACTCCTCATAGACAAAGCGTTTGCGCACCCCGGGCAGTTCTTCAGGATGGAGCGAGAAATGCATTTTCTGCAGAGCCACCTTGCGGGGCAGAAATTCACGTTTGGCGATCAGGTTTGCCGGCAGGTTTTCCGCTATCTGTGAGGCAAAAAGCTCAAAGGCGCTATGAATCACGCGGCGGAAGAATTTCTGGGTGAGGTCTCCGCTAAGTCCGTAAACTGGCAGATATTCTCTCGTTTTCCAGAAATCATGCTCTTCTGCGTCATCCACGAATTCAATCTCCGGATGCATCAGTTGCAGCTGGCCATTGTAGTCGGAAAGGGTGCCCGCCACCCAGAGCGTGGCGCTCGGCTTGAAAAGCTGGGGAAAGGATTTGGGATAGCTGAACCATGAACAAACTATGGTGAAACGGCCGTCGCTGATGCCAACGTTGAGCAGGTTTTTCCCTTTTCTGGTGCTGCGTTCGTCCACCCAACTGATCATGGTGGTGAGGGCGATATTGTCGCCGGGCTTGAGTTCGCGCAGGGAAGGATTGAGCTTACGTGCGATGTAGGCACGGGGAAAATGCTCCATCAGGTCGCCCACTGTGTTGATACCGAGTTTGGCCAATTGCCGCGCGCGCACCTCCCCCACTCCCTTGAGGAATTTGACCTGCGTTCCGGTGTCTTTAATAAATTCAGCTTTTTCCATGAGAACCACAATAAGGAGAGGCGAAATGTTGTCAACATTATCAGATTAAGCGAGGGAAAGTTGTTATCGGGAAAGGTTTCTCAGCCAATTCGGGAAGGAGGGCATTTTTTACTTGACCATTTGACCAAGGCCGATTATAATGTTTTAGAATGGCTTTTGAAGCACGATATGACTGGCTTTGTATATTTAACCCAATAATATTCCCGGGATTCGATAGAAACCCGGATTCAGGAGTAAAAAATGAAACAATGGAAAAGAATTATCCCCCTGCTTTTGGCCTTAGGCCTGATGTCCTGTGCAGTTGCTCAGACGGGCGAGATCAAGACCGACGATATACCAAGATTTCGGCCCAGCGCAGCAAACAACCTTCTTCAGAATGGCAGCGAGCCCAATCCGGTGGTGAGAGTGGTTCGCCAGGTGCGCGAATCTGTGGTGCAGATCAAAGTGGAAGCCAAGGTCACCGTCCAGAACAATAACCCTTTCTTTGACGACGATTTTTTCCGCTTTTTCTTTCCCCAACAACCCCGGGGAGAACAGCGCCCGGTTACTTCGATGGGCAGCGGATTCATCTATGAATACAATCCCCAGACCCGCGAAGCCTTTATCATGACCAACAACCAT
>CAXYWN010000093.1:0-7695 GCA_964292625.1 uncultured bacterium | reverse complement strand
GGATGTATATATGCAATACAGGACCATGCCCAAATCAACGGACAAGCTTTCGATCCTCGGCCTGGGATTGATGCGCCTGCCTCAGACAGCTGACGGAAAAATTGACGAAGATCAGGCCCTGGCCATGCTGGAATATGCCCTCAAGCAAGGAGTTAACTACTTTGACACGGCATGGGGCTATCATGATGGCGCCAGCGAACCATTATTGGGAAAATTTGTTGCGCGAAGCGACCGCCGGGATTTTCACATTGCCACCAAACTTCCCTGCTGGCTGGTCAAAAGCCGTCAGGACATGGACGATTTTCTGGCCAAACAATTGGAGCGCCTGCAGACGGATTATATCGACTACTATCTGCTTCACGCCTTGAATCAGAATTCCTGGAAGAAAATGCTCCAGTTCGGTGTCCTTGATTTTCTGGAAAAAGCCCGGGCCGACGGCAAAATCCGCCACGTGGGATTCTCGTTTCACGACAAGTATCCTGTCTTCAAAAAGATTGTGGAACGCTTTGATTGGGACTTCTGTCAGTTTATGCTCAACTATCTGGACACCCGTTATCAGGCCGGCATGAACGGCTATAAGCTCGCTGACGCAAGAGGTTTGGGCATCATCGCCATGGAACCTCTGCGGGGCGGGAAACTGGTGCAGTATATTCCGGACGCTGTCAAGGCCGCATGGAAAAAGAGCAAATTCGATTGGAGCCCAGTTCAAAGAGCTCTGAATTGGGTTTGGGATCTCCCTGCCACAACGGTCAACCTCTCCGGAATGAGCAACATGGAGCAACTGCAAGAAAACATCAGCCTCGCCAATTCCTTTCAAACAGGCCGGATAGACGTACAAGAACAAAAAATATATCAAAAAGTGCGCCTGGAATATATCCACCGGATCGCCATCCCTTGCAGCGAATGCCGCTATTGCATGCCATGTCCCCACAAAGTAGCCATCCCGGCAATTTTTGGACAATACAACGAGTCGCTGATGTTCGGCGAGAAAGAACACTATAGAAAAGAATACCAGAACTGGATCCCAGAGGATTCGCGCGCGGACAAGTGCGTCCAGTGCGGCGAATGCCTCAGCAAATGTCCGCAGCACATCCCCATTCCTGAATGGATGAAGAAAGTGGCGGACTATTTCCAAGCAGACTAAGCCGCCTCTTCCCCACTCTTTATAGCAGGTTTTACTAAAGGCAATCCTAGCCCAAAAGCCGATTATGCCTATTGGGCTTATGCTGTTCTGATTTTCCCCTGCTCCAACGAACAGGGGCAAGATGACTGAGATTCGTGGGGTGGCTACATTCATCTTGACAAGTAACAAATTGTTTTACTTTTGTCCCGATATATCTACTCCTGTGTTACTTTTAAAGCGAGTAACGCAAGACATTCCTTGACGAGAAATCGCGGTTTGAATTACTATGCAATTGCTTGCTTGTGGCGCGCGTAACCAGCCTTTCGGATATACTGTGAGAGGCGAAGGCCTGTTGATGGGCCTTAAAAGAATCTGAACAAAAAGTTCGATTTTACACCAACATTTGGGACACGACCAAACTGCCAACTCTCAGACAGCAAGCAGCAGGTATTTTTTAAATTACTATCTTTGCGTGGATGAACCATCTGTTTTGCAGGTAAAATAAGCAGAATGGATTCTTTCAGTCACACGATAATGGTAAGCCTTTGATCTACCAGAAGGAGACCATAGTTATGAGCCGATCAATTTTTAACAATATCAGCCGTTTATGGAAGCGTAACCGGACAAACCAGCATAGCCCTCTTTTCCCTTCCGCTGACCTACCTCTGAGGACAAAACTATTCAGCGCAGCTCAAATGAGCAGGCATGGTAAGAAATTGGCAGGTTTGCATCATTTGAGTTCAGGAGTGCAGCGCAGTTTGTTGAGCCGCCTGGGCGAAAACGAAGCTCGTCTGTTGGATGTTTACAAAACCTTGACCGAGGATGTGGAATCAGATAGCCAAATCACCCCGGCGGGCGAATGGTTGCTGGATAATTATTACCTCATCGAAGAGCAGATACGCACTGCTAAAAGACATTTTCCCAAGAGTTACAGCCGCGAACTGCCAACTTTACTGAGCGGGCCTCTGGCTGGATATCCCCGGGTTTACGACATTGCCCTGGAAACCGTTTCCCGCGGCGACGGCAGGGTTGATCTGGAAAACCTCAACAATTTCGTGCAGGCCTACCAAAAAGTGACAAGCCTGAATCTGGGAGAACTGTGGGCAATTCCCATCATGCTACGCCTCTCCCTGATTGAAAATCTCAGGCTAGTCGCGGACCGGATTGCCAACAACAGAATTCATCGTAAAGAAGCCAATGAATGGGCAAATATGATGGAAGAAACTGCCGCGAAAGATCCCAAGAGCCTGATCCTGGTAATTGCGGATATGGCACGCTCCATCCCTCCCCTGGGGAGTTCATTTGTGGCCGAATTTTTCCGCCGTTTAAACTCTCAGGTTCCAGCCTTATCCCTGCCCCTTACCTGGATTGAGCAGAGACTTGCTGAAGCCGGACAAACAATCGAAACGCTGGTGCGTCTGGAAAATCAGCAATTAGCTGCAGATCAGATCACCGTGAGTAACAGCATCGGCAGCCTGCGCATTCTGAGCGCCCTGGATTGGCGGGAGTTTGTCGAGAAACAGAGCCAGGTTGAAGAGATCCTGAGCAATGATCCTGCCGATGTATATGGCAAAATGGATTTTAACACCAGGGACAGTTACCGGCATGTAGTTGAAAAAATCGCCAGGAAAAGCCAACTCACAGAAGCGGAAGTGGCGCAACTGGCCATCGAATTAGCCCAGAAATCCGCGCTTGACAAGACCGCTGACGATCGTAGCGCTCATGTTGGATTTTATCTTGTTGACCAGGGATTAGCCGCGCTTGAGGCAGCGGCAAAAGTGCGGCGTTCCCCCAAACAGATATTGAGCAAACTCAGCGTAAAGTTTGCCTTGCCTCTTTATCTTGGATCAATTTTTCTATTGACGGTGGCTTGCACCGCGCTGCTGGTGCTGTTGACGCCTATCAAGGATTTGCAGGGCTGGATGATTGGGTGGGTCACGCTATTGCTGTTGCTCGGTACCAGTCAATTGTCTGTATCTCTCGTGAACTGGATCGCCACCTTGCTGTCGTCACCGAAGTTGCTGCCACGGATGGACTTTTCCCTGGGACTGCCGGATGAGGTACGTACCCTGGTGGTTGTTCCTACCATGCTGGCCAATCCCCAAGGCATCGAAGATCTGGTCAAAGATCTGGAAGTCCGCTTTTTGGCAAATCAGGATGATTGCCTCCATTTTGGCTTGCTCACAGATTTTCTCGACGCCGGGCAGGCTGATATGCCGGATGATGAAAACCTGCTGCAACTGGTGTCCAAAGGTATTAACGAACTAAATGAAAAGTACTCCGATCCCGAACAGGACACCTTTTTCCTGTTTCATCGCCCCCGCCTCTGGAATCCCAGCGAGAATACCTGGATGGGCTTTGAGCGGAAACGCGGTAAGCTGGCGGCTTTGAACCAACTGCTGCGGGGCGACGAAGCTGACAGCTTTTCCCTGATTGTGGGCAGAACAGCCATTCTGCATGGGGTTAAATATGTGATCACTTTGGATACGGATACGCAACTGATCCGCGATTCAGCCAGGGAATTAGTCGGCACCATGGCACATCCTTTGAACAGGCCGGTTTACGATGCAGCCAAACGGTCCATCAAAGCAGGCTACGGAATCTTGCAGCCGCGGGTGTCCATAAGCATTCCCGGAGCGAGCAGATCCCTGTTTTCCCAGATGAGCGTCAGTGAAAGCGGGATCGACCCCTATACCCAGTCGGTATCCGATGTTTATCAAGACCTGTTGAGCGAGGGCTCCTTCATCGGCAAGGGAATCTATGATGTTGATGCCTTCGAACTGACTCTGGACAAACGTTTCCCCAATAACCGGATCCTAAGCCACGACCTTTTGGAAGGATGCTTTGTCCGCTCCGGTTTGCTGAGTGATGTGCAATTGTATGAAGAATACCCCGCCACCTACAGTGCCCATGTGAAACGCAGGCACCGCTGGATGCGGGGGGACTGGCAAATCGCGAAATGGATACTCCCCTGGGTGCCCGAACATGATGGACGCCTGCATAGAAATCACCTTTCCCTGCTGTCCCGCTGGAAGATATTCGACAATTTGAGACGCAGCATGATTCCTGTAGTCCTAACTACCTTGCTGCTGTTGGGTTGGACTCTTTTACCGGCAGCCAGGATATGGACTCTAACGGTTTTGGGTATCATGATTTTGCCTATTGCGGCAGCTGCAGGTCTTAATTTGTTCCGAAAATCCAAAGAAAGAAACCTGAAAGAGGAACTCAATCTTGTAATGCAAGCAAACAGACGCAGCCTGAACAAGATCGTGTTTGATATTGCTTGCCTGCCCTATGAAGGATTCTATAGTTTGAGTGCGGTTTTGCTCACCGGCAGAAGGATACTGTTTACTCGCAAACATCTGTTGGAATGGAATCCCTTCAGCGCGTCCGGGGGCGGCAAAAACGATCTGGCCTCCTCCTACCGGACAATGTGGTTTGCTCCCTGCATCGCAATACTGACTTTGGCTTTTCTCATAATCTTCAGGCCAATCGTGCTTATTCTGGCAGCGCCTATATTGCTTCTTTGGCTGGCCTCACCTGCCATAGCCTGGTGGATAAGCAAACCCCTGGTCCGGCGCGAAGCACGGCTCAGCCAGCAGCAACTCATCTTCCTGAGGAAACTGTCCCGGAAGACCTGGGCTTTTTTTGAAACCTTCATCACCCTCGAAGACAACTGGCTGCCGCCGGATAACTATCAGGAGTATCCTGTGGAGGTGACTGCGCACCGCACTTCACCTACAAACATGGGTATGGCGCTTTTGGCAAATCTCTCTGCTTATGACTTTGGTTTTATAAGCATGGGAGAGCTTTTGGAGCGAACCGGCAAAACGCTGCAGACCATGGAAAAGCTCGAAAGATATCGCGGACACTTCTACAATTGGTACGACACCCGCACCATGCAAGCCCTCACTCCATTGTACATATCTTCTGTGGATAGCGGTAATCTGGCGGGATATCTGCTCATCCTGAAAAGTGGTTTAATCGGCCTAATCGATAATAATCTCCCGATAAAAGATTATCTTACCGGGCTTGAGTGCACCGTCAGCATTCTTGCCGATGTTGCAGCTGATACTTCTGACGTAACCTTGGCGGGCATAGTCAAAAAACTGAAACAGCTCCTGGATTCTGCCTTGCAGGCTGAAATATCTACTCTATCAGCATTTAAGCAGTTTCTCACGCAATTTGCTCAGTCGGTTGCTTTGCTTGGAGAGATAGCTGGAAGGATCGATCAAGAAGAGACTAAGCAACTAAGTTTCTGGGCGGATTCCCTCGACAAACAGTGCCAGAGTATTTCGAATGAGCTGATGTTTTTGGCTCCCTGGATAGATCACCTGGCTTCAGCAGACAACCTGGGAACATTCCAGGAACTCGACAGAATATCGAACCTGCGCCAATTGGTTGATTTGCCAACGCAATTGAACACACAGATCGACGAGGAACTGGCGGCGGCCAAAAACCCGGAGCACAAGCTTTGGTTAGAGCAGCTATTACTTCAATTGCAGACAGCCAGCCAAAATGCCGGATTGTGGATCAGGTCTATTGATTATATAACCTTACAGTGTGAAGAGCTATCCAATATGGAGTTGGATTTTCTCTACAACAAAAAGCATCACCTGCTCTCCATTGGCTATCTGGTTGACGCGCATAAACAGGATCCCAGTTTCTATGACCTGCTTGCTTCAGAAGCAAGGTTTTCCAGCTTTGTGGCCATCGCCCAGGGCAAGCTTCCTCAGGAAACATGGTTCTTCCTGGGACGCCTGCTGACCACCGCCGGGGGCGAGCCTATCCTGCTTTCCTGGAGCGGCTCCATGTTTGAATACCTCATGCCTTTATTGGTTATGCCCAATTACGACAACACCCTGCTCGACCAGACCTATCGGGCAGCGGTCGCCAGACAGATCGAATACGGCAAGAAGCGTTCAGTGCCCTGGGGCATTTCTGAAAGCGGCTACAATGCCATCGATGTACATCAAAATTACCAATACCGCGCCTTTGGAGTACCCGGGTTGGGACTCAAACGAGGCCTGGCCACAGATCTGGTGGTGGCGCCCTATGCTTCGGCGCTGGCCTTAATGGTGGCTCCGGAAGAAGCCTGCCGCAACCTTGAACTGCTTGCAGAAGAAGGTTTTGAAGGGCGTTACGGGATGTATGAGGCGATCGACTACACTCCTTCGCGCTTGCCCCGGGGACAAAATCATGCTCTCGTGAGTTCCTTTATGGCACACCATCAGGGAATGACTCTGCTGTCTCTGGCTTATTTATTGTTAGACAGACCGATGCAAAAGAGGTTTGAGGCCGACACTCGCTTTCAGGCGACCCTGCTCCTGCTCCAGGAACGGATTCCCAAATCAACCGCATATCACGCCCGGACAAGCACTCTTGCCGAGCACTTTCTGACCTCAAATTCCGAAGAAACGCCTTTTCGGGTCTATTCCGATCCAGACACTCCGCATCCGGAGGTCCAATTGCTCTCCAATGGCAGGTATCATATAATGCTCACCAATGCCGGTGGCGGCTACAGCACATGGAAAGATCTCGCGGTAAAGCGGTGGCGGGAAGGCCTCACCTGCGGTAACTGGGGAACTTTTTGCTACATCCGGGATCTGGCCAGCAAAGAATTTTGGTCTGTCGCCCCACAGCCTGTCCGCAGACAATCCCAGTTTTTTGAAGCGGTATTCTCCGAGGGCAGGGTTGAATTCCGCAATAACAACAACAACTTTAATACGCATACCGAGATAGCAGTTTCACCAGAGGATGATATCGAAATCCGGCGCGTTAGAATCACCAATCGCGGCAGGAATCGCCGGACTGTAGAGTTCACCAGCTTTGCCGAGGTAAGTCTCGCGCCGCCCCCTGCGGATGCTCTGCACCCTGCCTTTAGTAAATTGTTTGTGCAAACCGAGATAATTAAGCAATCACGGGCCATCCTTTGCCACCGCAGACCACGCTCCCCCGATGAAAACGAGCCGTGGTTGCTGCATCTGATCGCTATTCATAAAGCAGGGATCAAGAATGTTTCCTATGAAACCGATCGGCTGAAATTCATCGGCCGGGGAAACACTGCGGCAAATCCGCGGGCACTATCCCCAGGGGCGAGTTTTGGCAATTTTGACCTTTCCAACACAGCCGGATCGGTACTTGATCCGATCTTTGCCATACGCTGCCAGATCGAACTGGATCCGGATGAAACGGTGACCCTGAACATGGTTACCGGCATGGCCGAAAAAAGAGAAACAGCCTTAAACTTGATAGAAAAATATCAGGACCGCCATCTGGTTGACCGGGTTTTCAATTTGGCCTGGACGCATGGCAGGATGTTGCTGCGCCAGTTCAATATCTCTGACTCCGATGCCCAGCTTTATAACCGGCTTGCCAGTTCAATCATCTATGCCAATGCTTCTCTGCGGACGGATTCTACCGTGCTGGTCCAAAACCACCGGGGACAGTCAGATCTGTGGGGATACGCCATCTCCGGAGATTATCCCATCGTGCTGCTGCAGATCCAGGATCCTGACAACATAGACATGGTGCGGCAACTCATCCAGGCTCACTCATACTGGCGTTTTAAG
>CAXYWN010000092.1:0-7701 GCA_964292625.1 uncultured bacterium | reverse complement strand
AGACGGCACTGTGTTAGTGACAGACAGTTCCACGCTCACGCTCAGTTGCGGATTGACGGGGTGGTTGGAATTGACCAGCAAAGTAGTGCTGTAAGTGCCGGGACCCATGCCATCCGCGCTGAAGGAAACGGTGACAAGTTGGGTTCCTCCGCCTGAGACAGTGCCGGAAGTGGGAGAAGCGCTAAACCATCCTACAGAGGGGTTTTCCACCAGGGTGTAGGTCAGATTCTTACTGCCGCTATCGCTAATCGTGAAGCTGTCTGTCCCTTCGGCATTTATTGCCAGAGTAGTTGCCAAACTGCTGAAATCCAATGAAATAGCAGGCTGGGTGTAGCCGCTGCCGGTGAGGGCGATATTGACGGTGGGGTTTTCTTCATCGTTGCTGGTGATGACCACGTTGCCATCGTAAGTCAAAGCTTCCAGGGGCTGGAAAGTAAGTTGGTACAGGGCGCTGCCACCTCCGGCCAGACTGAATCCCAGAGTGTTGCGTCCGTTTGAGTCAGATCTTGTCCTGAAACCGGTTTCGACCACATTCCTATCCAGCGAGGCAACGCTGTATCCGGCAGGTGTGTTTATGGAACCGGCGAGTTCCTCTTCACCAGTGTTGGCAATCGTGAATTGACGGACATCGCTGCTGCCTACTTCCACTTCGCCGAAGTCCAGTGCCAGAGGGTCAACCAGTATTTCCGGAGGCGCGTCTGAGCCACCGAAGATGGTGAGTTGCACATTGGGCCGATAAACGCTGACACTGCCGCCAGTAAAGGTATTGACCCGGTTGGAGGTATTACTGCGTGTGTAACGATATCCGCTGGTGACACTTGTGTACTGCACCGTACCTGTGGAGGCAGAGGAACTGACCCGGTTGAAGGCAGTGTCGATCACAATATTATCGGTGCCGTTCCAGGTGAAAGGCGTGGATAAGGTCAGCATATCGTATCCGCCGGGAGCGGGAGCGTAGGATGCGGCGCTGTAAACCGTCACCATATTTGTTGCGTTTTGCCAACTGGCCACGTTGGAAGCGGTGGTATGTTTCATGCGAACCACAAAGGAAGGCAGAGCCCGACTGGGAGCGGTGTTCACATTGAAGCCAAGGGCCGTGATATCCACCGGTCCATACACTCCCACAGCGTTGAGTTCCGCGGCGGTATAAACAGATTGCCCGTGCAGACTTCTGTTGTAAATGTTTATGGGACAGCCTTCTGAATTTCCGGTGGTCTGTGTCCCGTTGCCCAAAACGACATTGGTGATCGCCATCGGTGTGGCAGTTGCCGTGTTTGAGGCCGCAGATTCCCCGGCGGGATTGGCATAGAGCGTGGTCACGTAATATGAATAGAGAACACCGTTGGAAACGCTGTTATCGGTATAAGAGGTGCCAGGCTCATCGTTGAGAAAGGCTTCGTCCCTGTATATCCGATAACCGCTCACTCCGGCAGGGGTAGCTGCTGTCCAGCTTAGTTCCACCAGCCTGTTTCCAGCCGTGGCTGTGAGATTGGAGGGAGGATACATCAGTTGGGTGATGGTTACCAAAACCGTGTCGTAGGCATAAGCGTAGCCATCAAACACCGAGAAAGTGATTTCCTCTGAGCCGCACCAATAGCCGATGCTGCTGAAAGTAACCGCGAGGCCTTCGATGTTCACCTGGATATTGGTATTTCCGCTATAGCCGAGGGTAAGGTTTTGCCCATCGAGGTCGGTCACATAGGATGAAAAATCTTCTGCCAGGTTCGCATCTGCATAGATGTCAAACTCCAGCGCAGCCGGCAATTCGATCGTGGGGCTGCTGTTATTCACCACCAGTTGGACCGTCACCGAAACTTGGGGCGTGGCCAGATCGTTGGAACTGACCAGCAGTGTGGTGTTGTAGCTGCCTGGGGCAAGTCCCACGGGCGAAAAGGTCCCTGTAATCAGTTGGTTGCCGCTGCCAGCAACATTGCCGGAAACAGGCGCGGCGCTAAACCAGCCAACCGCGGGAGCTTCTGCGAGGCTGAAGCTCAGGGCCTGGCTGCCGGAGTTGTGGATGGTGAAACTGTCTGTACTCTGACCGCCGTTGTAGAGTGAGGCAGAAAGCGCGTTGTCGCTGAGAGAGATGCTTGGCGGCGTGAATCCGTATCCAGTAACAGCCAGCAGCAGAGTGCCTTCATCAAGGTCGTTGCTGCTGATGTTTACGTTGCCCGCGTAAGTGGCAACTGCCGTCGGGTTGAAACTGAGCTTGTAAATCTGGTAAGTACCCACTGACAACGAGAAGGACAGAGTATTGCGGCCTTCATCCCGGTTCCCGTTTTCTTTACTGCCCAAGGCAGCAACGGAGTAACCAGCAGGAGTGGTGATTGCACCGATCAGGGTGTCGTCACCCGTGTTATAAATTGTGAACTGCTGTACTCCGGTGTCGCCTACTAACACTCCACCGAAATCCAGACTGAGAGGGTCAACCGTGATCTCCGGTCCGGCTGGTTCCACATAGACAAATCCGATCTTCACATCCGGTCTGTAAACACTGATAACTCCGCCTGTAAAGGTTTCTCCCATATCATTATAGGTGCTTCTGCCGTAGCGATATCCATTGGTGATTTGGGTATAGCGCACCGTTCCGGTAGCGGATTCGGTGGCCACCTTGTTGAAGGCAGTATCGATCAGGATATTGTCGATACCGTTCCAGGCGAAAGGCGTGGAAAGGCTCAGCATATCCCAATCGCCGGCAACCGGCAGATATGAGGCATTGCTATAAACTGTCTCCAGCCCGTCGGCAGTGATCCAGTCGGAAACATTGTTAGCCGCGGTGTGCTTCATCCGCACCAGAAAATTAGGCAGGGGCAAATTTGGCGCGGTGCTCACCTGGAAGCCGATTTGAGTGATGTCTGTGGGACCGTAAAGACCCGCTGCATTGAGTTCCGCGGCGGTATAGACAGATTGTCCGTGCAGGCTTTTTTTATAGATGTTGATGGGACAGCCTTCAGTGGAGGGGGTAACTCCGGTTCCGCTGCCGATTATCACCATCGCCATTTGCTGCGGGGTGGCAGAGGCAGTGTTGGAGGCGGCGGATTCTCCGGTGGGGTTGCTATAAAGTGTAGTCACATAATATGTATAGGTGGTGCCGTTGACCACGTTGTTATCCGAATAAATCGTCCCGGTCACAGTGGTGAGCGAGCTTCCACCCCGGTAAATCCTGTAACCGCTGATGTTACGATCTTGGAGAAGGTCTTCAGTTGATCCATCGCGTCCCTGGGCTACATTCCAATTGAGTTGGACAACGCTGTCGCCACCCAAGGCGGTCAAATTGGTGGGAGGAAAAGTGTTGGGAGTGGCGGTCACGGTGCTTGTGGCTTCGGAATCGCCGTTGCTGTAGGCGGCTTTCAGATAATAACTGTAAGTAACGCCGTCTGTAACTGCCAGATCCGTATAGGTTAGATCTGCGGCAGTGGTGAGGAGGGAGCCATTCCTATAAATCTTGTATCCAGTGGGTGTGCCCGATTCCGGTGCTGACCAAGTGAGGGTCACCGAACCGTGAGTCGCGGTGGCGGCCAGGTTTAGCGGCGGGTTCATGGGTGGCTGGATGGCCATCAGGGCGTTGTAGGCGTTCAGACGTCCGGCCCCGAGTTTGCCGATGTAGCCGGAATTCACGCCATAATGGTTGTCGGACGAGCTCTGCAAAATGCTGGCCACCTGGGTGTTGGTGAGAGTTATTCCCAAGCGGTGGGCATAGGAAACCATCAGCGCGGCCACTCCGGAAACGTGGGGACAGGCCATCGAAGTGCCCTGATAATAGTCATATGAGTTTCCAGATACAGTGCTTCTAACACCTCGGTTGTAGTAGTTTATGGTTTCGCCTCCGGGGGCGGAGATATCCACCCAGGTACCGTAATTGGAGTAGTATGCCCGGATGTCCTTATGGTTGGTGGCGGCCACGGAGAAAGCCCCGGCAAAGCAGCCGGGATACCAGTTGCCTTCGGCATCATCGTTTCCGGCGGCAAAGATGGTGATGCCTCCGCTGAGGACAGTGCCTCCGCCATGAGTATTGAAATAGGTGATGGCGGTAAGCTCTGCTTGGTTGTACACATCAACCTCACCATAACCCCAGCTGTTCTGAGATATCGCGGCGCCATTGTCCGCGGCCCAGATCGGCGCGGTGGCAAAGCCGCCCTGGTTGTTACCGTCGAACACCTGACAGGACATCAGACTGACGCCCTTGGTAGCACCGATGCCGCCGGCAATCCCACAAACGCCGGTGGAATTGTTGTTTTCCGCGGCGATGGTTCCGGCCACATGGGTGCCATGGTCTTCCGGATTGATGGTGGAGGAGTTGGTCACAAAGTTGTATCCCACGCCGGACCAGATATTGTTGTTCAAATCCGGATGGTTTGTCTGGATGCCGCCGTCGATCACGGCCACAATCACGTCGGAATGGCCCTTTTCGAGGTTCCAGGCCTCAGGCAGGTCGATATCCGCGTCTGCGGTCCCGCCGGTTTGGCCGGTATTGTGGTAATGCCATTGAGAGCTGTAATAGGGATCGTTGGGTGTCCAGCGCGAAAGCTCGGTTTCCGGGCCTTCGTTCATGAAGTCATCCACGCCGTAGCGGATTTTCCGGTATTCCGGCTCGGCCCAGGCCACGCTGCCTTTCAACTCCCGGTAGGCCATCACGATATCGCGGATATCTGTCTTGGCGTCAAAACTTATTTCGTACCAAAGGTCCAGGCCCCATTCCTGATGGCGCTGGGCATATTCGCTCCTGTGAGCCGGACTGTAAAAAATCTGGGAAATCTTGCTTACCTGAACCTGCCGATTCAGTTCATCCAGTTCGCTTATTCCAAAGCTACTCAACACTCCGTTGGCATGCTCCAGCCTTTGCAGCCGGCCGGAAAGTTCCGGATTGAGCTTCACCCAGACATGCCCCGATACGATTGCGCTGTCCGGCACCTTGTAGATGTCGATGAAGGGAAGGTCTGAAATACCGGGCACGGAGGCCAGGAGTATGGCGCCGATCAGCATCAGGCTGACGATCAGTATGGCTTTGAGTCTGTTCATTGGGTTTTCTCCCCGCTCATGGTATTGAGCAGTGCCTTAGGTTTGGATAAAACATGCGTTCCCGGTCAGAGGCCGCCTTGATCTGGATACAGGCAATCAACCTTGCGTGAAGGGATGCACTCTTATATAATTCAATAGTGTTGCCATTTTCATTCCACAATATTGTCATTCGTAATATGTCAACGATTATTTTCCCATCTTCAGATCTGGAGAAAGCTATCATATCCAAGAACTTAAGCCGCTTTTGCCGATATTTGACCCCTGGCAAATAACTGCTCTCTGGGGCAAGTGGATAAGAAGTCGGCCTGCATACAACCTTTCTTCTCGGTCGTCCGCATCCAATTAGCTTCCCGTCCAGTTCCCCTGGCGGCGAGGGGAAGTGTGAGAGAGGTTAATTGGATGCGAACGGCCTAAAAGCAAGGATTAGACTGGCAATATCCAGACGGGATTACCCGCTTGGTTTGGCAGTGAGCACAATTATAGCCTGGCAACAGACAAAACAACCGGCCCCGCTAATCTGGCAAACAGACTGGCGGGGCCGCTGGTATTACTTATTGTGGTTATTTAGTTTTTGCTGGTAGCTCTTCAAAGGCGGCAATCACCCGATAAAAAGCCATTGGCAGGGCCTGGGTGTCCTCCCAGATGGTGCTTGGCGCATACACAATCGCGAAGGGTACGCTGCCGTAATTTCCGTAGGGCTCGGTGGCGCGATAGATGTAATAACGGTTCGCATTGGCAACCGCGTTCCAGGAGACGGTGACTCCGCCCGCGCTCTTGGCAACCGCAACATCCGGAACGGCGAGATGGCTGAGGTTCACTGTGACCGTAACCGTATCGTAGGCATATTCATAGCCATCGAACACGGAGAAGGTTATCGCTTCGCTGCCATGCCAATTTTCCACGGCTGTGAAGGTGACCGTGAAGCCATCAATACTCACCAGGATATTGGTATTGCCGCTGTATCCCAGAATCAGGGTCTGTCCATCGAGGTCACTCACGTAGGCAGTAAAATCCTCAACAAGGTTAGCGTACATATCAAAGGCGAGGTTTTCCGGAAGATCGATAGTCGGCAGTGTGTTGGTGACTGTCAGTTCCACGCTCACGCTCAGTTGCGGATTGTCGGGGTCGTTTGAATTGACCAGCAGAGTGCTGCTGTAAGTGCCGGGAGCCAGTCCATCCGTGCTGAAGGAACCGGTGATAAGTTGGTTTCCTCCGCCTGAGACAGTGCCGGAAACCGGAACCGCGCCGAACCAGCCAACCGCGGGATTTTCTACCAAGGTATAGCTGAGGTTCTGAGTGCCGCTGTTGCTAAGCGTGAAGCTGTCCGCCCCTTCGCCATTGATAGCCAGGCTGGCTTCCAGGCTGTTGCCGTCAAGCGAGATGGTGGGCGGGATGTAGCCGTTGCCGGTGAGGGCGATGTTTACTGTGGGGGTTTCATAGTCGTTACTGGTGATGACCAAGTTGACGTTGTAGGAAGCAGCGATGGTCGGAGCAAAGGTGAGATTATAGGTTTTTGTCAGTCCTGCAGGGATGCTAAAGCTAAGGGTGTTGCGGATTTCCGTCTGGGTTGATCTGAGTTCCTGAATATTCTTTTCTCCGGAAGAGAGAAAGCTTTTAGCGCTCAATTCGGCAACACTGTAGCCCCCAGGAGTGCTCACTGAACCTGTCAGCGGAGCTGTGCCGGTGTTTTGGACAGTGAATTGCAGCACGCTGCTCTGGTAAACTTCCACCGCGCCAAAATCCAGGGAAGTGGGTGTCACTACGATTTCAGGATTAGTGGCTTGCAGTGCTGCTACCACTTTCAGGTTTGGCCGATTCGTTGAACTGGACCCACCGGTGAAGACGCTGGTCTGGTCTGTATAATCATCGCGGACATAGCGATAACCAGCTGTTAGGGATGTATATTGCGTTGTTCCGGTTTGCTCCCAGGACCCAATATCGCCAAAGGCGGTATCAATTACGATGTTGTCTGTTCCGTTCCAGGTGAAGGGAGTGGCCAGAGTGAACATATTCCATCCCGTCGCGGTAGGTTGGTATGAGGTGGATGTCCAGTGAGTAGTAAGCCCTGTCGCTATCCAACTGGTCACGTCCGTGGCGCTGGTATGCCCCATTCGGATGATATAGCTCGGCATGGCTTTGGTGGGCAGGCCGGTTACGTTGAAACCGATCTGAGTGATGTCTATCGAGCCGTAAATACCCACTGCATTCAGTTCTGCGGCAGTATAGACGGACTGGCCGTGCAGACTCTCGTAGTAAACGTTTATTGGACAAGCAGCAGTAGTTCCGTTGCTACTGGTTCCTGTGCCGATGATACCTTCGAAAACGGTAGCGGCGGTGGGATAGGCCGCCACAGTGTTGGAGGAGTCGGATTCATTGACTCCGTAAAGGGCGGTAACATAATACTGATAATTGGTTTCGTTGATCACGTTGGTGTCTGAATAGGTCAAACCGCCAGTGCTGGCGAGGTAAGTTCCGTCGCGGTAAACCTTGTAACTGCTGGGGCTTCCGGAGGCGGTAACCTGCCAGGCGAGGTTGACAAAACCATTCCCAGACGTTGCGGCCAGGTTGCGCGGTGGAGCATAATAGGTTCCCAGGGGCGGGAAAATGATATGATCCAGCCAGGCTCAATCGCTACCCGATGCCACGTATTGGTCCTTCACGTATCTCCACAAAAACGTGTGG
>CAXYWN010000091.1:0-7709 GCA_964292625.1 uncultured bacterium | reverse complement strand
ATATATAGTAAATTAGTATATATTAGTAGATATATAGGTATATACATGTATATCAATACTTTAAGCTCCGTTGCTGTCACATATCCCATCAATCCCCCGCCGGGGGTGGGAGATAGGGAAAAATTAGAATTATTAGAATTCAACCAAGAGGGGTCCATCCAGAAGGGCATTACCCCAGCGGTCGGCGACCTATCCAGTCAGGCTTTGGAAGCCTGTTAGCTGTCTCTGGATCAAAGCTTTTCGCTAAAGTGACCGATAGAAACGGTGATTGCTGAGAAGTTCCCGCAGTGGGAGGCCACCCAGTTCCGGTTTGAACGCTGTCAGGGCGGTGACGAAATGTTTCTCTTCCCTGGGGCTTGCGCATTCGGCGATCAGACATGCGGCATTGTAGCTTTGTATGTCCCTGCCCAACACCATCGCCGCGCAGAGCTGATAATGATTCAGAGTTTCCAGCCAGGTGACCGTTTTGGATATTTGTTCGGTGGGATTTCCGAAGAGGCTGGCCCGCCGCCGCTCCCGGGTTGGATCATCCGGTGTCTGTTTCAGAGTCCAGTCGTTGCCATGGTTCAGTTCCGGCCCCAGCCGTTGGATGATGTCTTGCTTGGAATAGTTACTCACAAAGTCCAGCATAGGAAAGTGGAAATGAGTGATTGAGCGCCAATCCTCGCTGGATGCGCCGTAAGAGGTGAAATGGCTTTTGAGGCGCTGCGCCAGCATTTCGCTGTCCGCGACCACCTTGCCGCCCGCCGGGGTATGAACGGGCAGACCCTGTTTTACGATTTGGTATGTCCCTTGGGTGAACAGTACCTGATACATATATTCCTCCCATACAGAGTTACATTGATTTCTCCTGAAGCAGCCTTGTGTCCAGCGTATCCGCACCCAGGCGGGAAGGGCAAAAAGCCACAGCCAAAACCGCTCCACGCAAAACGCGTAAAGCCATAGTTTTCGGTATGATTGGGATTGTTCCACTCCGAAAACCCGTACATAGCATCAGCCTCCTTTTGCGATACTTTGTGCCTATAAAATAACCTGACTCCACTCAAAACGCGGGCGATTTTATGTCAAGCAGAAATTACGGCAGCCACCAAAAGGACTGGGGACGATGACGCCGCTTCTTTACCCATCCGCCTCAAAAACCCGCGGGGGCAGAAAGGCTTGACAAATACCCACTCCCAAGATTGTGGTTTTATAAGAAAAATTCAAATTTAAAGTAAGGATATAAATGCGTTTCGAGCAAGAACTGAAAGTTATAAAAAGAGCGGTTGACGAGATTATTCCGCTGGAAGACCTGCTGGCCAAGCTGGAAAAAAGCGAGAAAACCGGAACCCCGCTGCGGATCAAATTTGGCATCGACCCCACCGGCTCTGACGTCCATCTGGGCCATCTGGTTCCCATCCGCAAGATGCGGGATTTTCAAGATTTGGGCCACACAGGGGTGATCATCATCGGTGATTTCACCGCCCAGATCGGCGACCCCTCCGGCCGCGATGAATCCAGGCCGCCCCTCTCTCACGAAGATATTTTGGCGAACAGCGAAAAATATATGGAACAGCTCTACACCGTGCTGAAACCCGAACAGACCGAGGTTCGCTGGCAGAGCGAATGGTTCGGCCCGATGGGGATGACGGATGTTTTGAAGCTGATGGCGAAATTCACCCTCGCGCAATTTATGGCCCACGATACCTTCCGCCGGCGCTTTGAACAGGGCCTGGCGCTGGGTATGCACGAGATAATGTATCCCGTTTTGCAGAGCTACGATTCTGTGGCCGTCCAGAGCGACATCGAGCTCGGCGCCACCGAACAGAAATTCAACATCCTTTGCGGACGCGATATGCAGCGTTACTTTGGCCAGGAACAGCAGGTGGCGATACTCATGCCCATCCTCACTGGCACCGATGGGGTCAACAAAATGGGTAAATCGCTCAACAACTATATCGCGGTCTTCGACCCCCCAGCCGAGAAATTCGGCAAAGTGATGTCCATTCCCGACAGTTTGATCCTGAACTATTTCACCTATGCCGCCAACGCCGACGAGGACTTGCTCCAAGAGGTGAAAAACGAGCTGGCGAGTGGCAGCAACCCCATGACGCTGAAGAAGCGGCTGGCACGGGATATCGTGGAGATTTACCACGGGGGAGAGGCCGCAAACTGTGCCCAAGCGGAATTCGACCAGCTTTTTTGCAAACGCGAACTGCCCACTGAAATGCCTGAATACATGGTGGCGGAACCCGCCATGCGGATTGTCCGGCTGCTCACCGAGTGCGGGTTGTGCGAAAGCGGGGGAGAGGCCAAACGCCTCATCCAGGGCGGCGGAGTGAGCGTTGATGGAGAAAAAATAAACTCCACCGACGCTGAACTGGAAATCCGCGACGGCCTCGTGCTGCGAGCCGGCAAACGCAAATTTCTGAAGCTGAGGACTCCCTGATATGGCAGTTTCCATGCAGGTCATCCACGCCGTAATCACCGGGATTATGATCCTGGTGGTGTTCTATTCCATCATTATCCACGAACTCAGCCACGCTGTGGTATCCAACTGGCTGGGCGACGACACCGCCAAACGGGCCGGACGCATCAGCCTGAACCCTCTCAAACATATCGACTGGTTTGGCACGGTGCTCCTCCCGCTGTTGATGTATTTCACCGCGGGCGTGATCTGGGGCTATGCCAAGCCGGTTCCCCTGAATCCCTACAATTACAAGAATATCAAACAGGGCATCGGACTTTCGGCTCTGGCCGGGCCGCTTTCCAATATCCTGATCGCCATAGTTTTTGCCCTCGTTTACCAGCTCAGCAGCTCCGGCGAACTCCTGCCATATATCAGTGCCAACGTGGTATTTTTCAATCTGCTGCTGGCTTTTTTCAACCTCATCCCCATTCCGCCGCTGGACGGGAGCAAGGTTTTGGGTATGTTGCTGCCGGACGACGCCTATTGGCGCTGGATGGCGCATGAAAGAATGGGAATGTACGTGATTTTCGGAGTGCTGATTATCTCCAGGCTGATGAATCTGAACATCCTCGGGAAGATTATCATGCCGCCGATTATGCTGGGTATGAAACTGTTGGGCGTGCCTTTTTGAATTTAAAGATCAAATAATAAACAGATAAGGAACTCAAACATGGACAAGAGCAAACTCATCCAAATGATCAAAGAACACGGGGTCAAAGCGGTTGACCTCAAGTACACCGGCATGGACGGACGCTGGTATCATATCACTTTCCCAGCCCGCGGATTGGACGATGTGCTGGCGCTGGGCGTGCCGTTCGACGGCTCCTCAATTCCCGGGATGACCTCCGTGGAATCCGGAGATATGGTGCTGATGCCGGATATCGACACCGCCACCATCGACCCCTTTTTCGAGACACCCACCCTGCGGATGATCTGCTCCATCTGCGAAGCCGATACCCGCATCGGGGTGAAAAAAGACCCGCGCAGCGTGGCTCTCAGAGCGCACAAATATCTGCTTTCCACTGGCATTGCCGACATGAGCACGTGGATCCCCGAGCTGGAATTTCATCTCTTTGATACGGTGGAATACGACAGCGGCGAATATTCCAGCGGCTACACCGTGAGCTCGGCGGAGCACAAAGAATCGCTGCCCTTCGATTTTGAGGACGACGACGCCGTTGCCCAGCAAGGCCGCAAAGGTTATCACATGGACACGCCTTTCGATCGCTATTATGAGATCCGCCAGGAGATGGTGGACCGCATGGAAGAGCATGACATCAAAGTGCGCTACCACCACCACGAAGTGGGGCTTTCCTCCCAGCAGGAAATCGAGACAGAACTGCTTGAATTCCCCAAAATCTGCGACGATACCATGACGATGAAAGACATCATCCGGCGCACCGCTCTGGAATATGGGCTCACCGCCACCTTTATGCCCAAACCCGTTTACAATCAGGCGGGCAACGGCATGCACTTCCATATGATGCTGCACAAAAAAGGCAAGAACGTGTTCTACAAAAAAGGCGGCTATGCCGACCTCTCCGACGAAGCCATCTGGTACATCGGCGGCATTTTGAAGCACGGACGCGCCCTGGTGGCCCTCACCAATCCCAGCACGAACAGTTTTAAGCGCTTGCTGCCTGGCTTTGAAGCACCCGTGAAACTCTTTTACGGCCTGGCCAACCGCAGCGCGGCCATCCGCATCCCCAAGTATGCGAATACCCCGGAAACCAAGCGCTTTGAATTCCGCACCGGCGACGCCACCTGCAATCCCTATCTGGCCATGAGCGCTTTGCTGCTGGCTGGCCTGGACGGCATCATCAACAAGATCGACCCTGCCAAATACAAACTGGGACCCTACGATGACAATGTGTTTGCCTGGAGCGACAAGCAGAAAGCCAAGCTGCTCTCCATCCCCGGCAACCTCAAAGAAGCGCTGCAATGCCTCGAACAAGACCATCAATTCCTGCTTCAGGGCAATGTTTTCAACGAAGACCTGATCGAATCCCATATCAAACACAAACTCCTTGAACACGATGCGGTTATGAACCGGGTCCACCCCCATGAACTTCAGCTTTATTACAATCTCTAAAGCTTTGGAACATATATTGCAACATAAATAGACAAGACCAGATTCTTCCCCTTAGAGGTTAGCTTATGAAAAAAATAATGCTCCTGCTATTGGCAGGCATTAGCGTGGGTTTCGTATTCGCCGCTGCCGGCGAATACGCGCCCACCCAGTCCAACCAAGCTTTTTCCATCACCGAAAAAGCAACGAATTATACCGACATCCGCTTTTCCCTGCCTCAATTTGAGATTGAGCAAACCGAAGCCGGAGGCGTCAGCTTTCAAAGGATCATCCTGCCCAACGCCGGCAGCACCCTGGAAAGCGGCCTGCCGGAACTGCCCACACTCAGCATGACCCTGGCGGTTCCACGCCAGGGCGGAGTGCAGGGGAGCATCTTGCAGCAGGAGCAGACTCTGATCTCCCAATTCGCGGCCTATCCCGTGCAACACGGAACGCAGGAGGAGGCGCCCAAATCCTTTGTGATGGACAACGCTTTCTACTCCGGCGGCAGCGTCTATCCAGCCACCGCGGTCCAATGCGGCGATCCCGTGATCCTGCGTGATTTCCGCATCGTCAATGTGCTTGTGAATCCCTTCAGCTATGATCCCTTGACTCATGAGCTGACGGTGAACCAGCACATCGACATCAGAATCAGCTACACCAATGAGCCTGGCATCAACGAACTGGAAGGTGAGCTGCTCTCCGTATCGCCCTCCTTCGCCAAGATATATGAGTCTATAATCCTCAATTTCAACGATTACCGCGACCTCATGTACTCCAACGTTCCGCCCCGCTATCTGATCATCCACGGCAACGCCACCGATACAGCCTTCTTGACCGCGCTGAATGAATATGTGCTCTGGAAAAAGCAGAAAGGCGCGGACGTTGATCTGGCCAGCACGGCCGCAAATCAGGCCGGAACCAGCACCACCTCGATAAAGAGCTACATCCAAACTGCCTACAACAATCCCGCCACCCGCCCGGATTTCGTCGTCCTGCTTGGCGATACCTCCGGCAGCTACGCCATCCCCGCCTTTATCGGCGCGTCCAGCGGCGCCGGTGACTATCCTTATACTCATCTGGACGGTAACGATACTTTGGGCGACTGCTTCATCGGTCGTATCTCGGTGGAAAACCTTGCCCAGCTGCAAAACCTGTTCGCCAAGATCTACCTCTATGAACGGGACATCAATCTGGCTACAGCCGACTGGCTGGACCGGATGCTGCTGGTGGGGGACAACACCCCTTCGGGCATTTCCACGATGTATATCAACAAATATATCAAGGAACGGGCTCTGTTTGTGAACCCCAATTACACTTTTACGGAGATTTACAACGGTTCCCCGGCTGCCACCCAGATGAACGCGGCCATCAATCAGGGTGTGGGTTTTTACAGTTTCAGGGGCTACATCGATTATGTTCCTCCCGCCGAATCAGCCCTCAGCAATGCCTATCGGCTGTTGCACGCCGTCAATATCACCTGCTCCTCAAACAACTATAGTGGCGGCACTTCGGAAATAGAGCAATTCATCCGCTACGGCACGCCGGCTCAGCCCAAAGGCGCCGTTACCGGCATCGGAATGAGCACCTCCAGCACAAATACCCGCTATAACAACGTACTGCACGGCGGTATCTTTGGCGGCATTTTCCAATACGGAATGCGCACCATGGGCGAGGCCTTGCTCAATGGCAAACTCTATATGGCGCAAACCTACGGTCCGACTGCCTCTTTCGTGACCAGTTTCACCCACTGGTGCAACCTGATGGGCGATCCGACCATGGAAGTTTTTACCGGTAAACCCAACCACTTCAATATCGATTTGATTCCCATTATTCCGCTGGGGATTGGCCTGATGGATCTGGAGGTGCTTGACAGTCAGAACCTGCCTGTGGAAGGCGCGTCCATCACTCTCACCCAAAATGGCTCCACCATCAGCCGCGGCTATACGGACGACTTGGGTAATCTAATTCTGCCCCTGCCCCAGTCGATGACGGCAAACGACTGCACGCTTACCATTTCCAAACACGACTTCAAACCTCTACAGCAGACAATGAGCATTGACGACAGCGGAACCCTGTTCCCAGCCAGTATTTTGATCACTGTCGACAATACCGGCGTTTCGGCTGGAAACAACGATGGCCTGGCTAATGGCGGAGAGACCCTGGAAATCCTCTTTGGCCTCAGCAACACTTCGTTGGACTCCATCTCTGGCCTCATCGGGCAGGTGTTCACCAACAGTCCCTGGGTCACTCTGGTGGATTCATTGGTCAGCTATGGCACGATTGCCGGCAGCGAGATGGGCTTCAACACGAATCCCGCGGTTTTGCAGATAGCTCCCGACGCTCCCCACGGAGCGATGATCCGCCTGCATGTGATCCTCAGCGACAGCCAGAATCAGAGCTATGACATTTCCGAATTCATCCCCATCCACAACGCCGAGATAATCTTCAATTCTTGCCTGGTGACCAATGGCGGCAACCAGGTACTCGATCCAGGCGAGACCGCCGGCTTCACGGTAACGGTGAGCAACATCACCCCGACCGGCGTAACCGGAATCTGGGGCAAGCTTTACAGCCTCAACGACCTGGTGTCTGTGACCGATAACCTCGGCTGGTATGGTGACCTGCTCCAAAATGTGCAGGTGACGCCCGCCGCGGACATGTTTGAAATCCACGGCCGGCCGATGCTGCTGCCGGGAATGGTAATTCCCCTGCGCATGAAACTTTACAACGACACCGGCTTTGTCCAGTGGCTGGATTTTTCCCTCACCGTAGGGGCGGTCACAGTTCATGACCCCCTGGGCCCGGACACCTACGGATACGTGATCTACGACGACACCGACATCGCTTACGAAGCTTGCCCAATCTATGATTGGACGGGCATCGCTCCCGCAGAGGGCGGGCTGGGAACCCTCTTGGCCATCACCGACGGCTATACCAGCGGCGACGAGGGTGACCAGGTGGGCGCCGACGCCCTGGAAGTGGTAACTTTGCCCTTCCCCTTCCAGTTTTACGGGATTATGTATAACCAGATAACGGTTTGTTCGAACGGCTTCATCGCTTTCGGCGTCACTGAAAATGCCGAGTTCAGAAATTACCGCCTGCCCGGCCCGATGGGCCCCAACCCCATGATCGCCGGTTTTTGGGATGACCTTGCCACCCATTCCGGAGGTGGGGTCTATACTTGGTTCG
>CAXYWN010000090.1:0-7735 GCA_964292625.1 uncultured bacterium | reverse complement strand
GATAACGCCGTCTAAGCCCGCTTCAAAAATTGCATACTCGCACTCGGACTTGAAGTCAGCCGCGCGCCGTTGGAATTCTTGAGGGTCATAAACGGGTTCTTCAAACAGGTGTACCAGTCGCCCGCCCGCAGGCGTGACGCTGGCCGAGTACGAGGTCAAGATTCAGGACCGCACCCAAGAGCCCCGGCAGCTCATTTATCAGTCGGGCATTCAGCCGGTGGCAGCGGTGGCGCAGGATCGCGACTATCCGGACCTTATCCGCAAAACCAATCGCTATCTGAGCGTCTTTGGGGATGACAGCGCCGAGCGCCTGAATCTGGCCTGGTATTATATGCTGAACGCACAACCGGACAGCGCTTTGGTGCAATATGACGAGGTTTCCCGCCGCGAGCCGGCAAATCCCCTGGCCGCGTCAGGATCACTCTGGGCGCTGAATTACCTCGCTCAATATTCCGAAACCGTCAGCCGCTCGGACACCCTGATCCATCTTTTCCCGCAAAACCCTGACATCTTCAATCACCGCGGGCTTGCCTTGTTGCAAACCCGCTCACCCCTGAAAGCCAGAACCAGCTACCAGACTGCCGGCAAATTGGCCGCTCCAGACAGCGATGGCGCCGCTATCGCCAACACCGGACTCGCCTGGAGCTATCTAAACCTGGGCGACTATGCCAATGCAGAATATGCCCTGAAAAGTAAGCCCGGCCCGGATGACCTCAGTGCTGCCAAGTCTCTGGAAAAGACCCGTTTTTCCCTTTCCGGCGGGCTTGGCTACAAGCAAAACGGCGATACCTACTACATGGGAAAAACCGCCCTACGCAAAAAAACCCTCGGCCTGGCTCTGGGCTTCGAGGAATATCGCATATCAGGGGATCATTACCGCACGGCTTCCAGCTTGGAACTGGACCAGCAATTTCCCCACCTGAGCGTCCGCCTTGAGGCAAAAAACCTCAGCGGAGTGGATGAAAACCTCTATCCAGCCTGGCAAGGCGGAGCCTCAGTATCAGGACGGATTTACTCTTCCGCTTGGCGCTTCAGGCCGCTCTTATCGGCTCATTATACCTACACGCCGGTTTTCTCGGCCGCTCAAGCCGATATTGGCTGCTGGGCCGGCAATGACCAACTGGACATCCTGCTAATGTATTCAGGGCTGTATCTGGACAAACTGGCTGTGGACACAGATCAGAGGGGCAATGTCTTCACAGGAATCGCGGACTTGCGTCTGTACCGCTCCATCCGCCTAAGTTTCAGCGCCAGCCACGGCGATATGGGCTGGTGGACCAATCCCTGGGGCATAACTCTGGACAGCTTTGATGTCAACCCCACCAATCTGGGACTGGGACTCTTTTTTACCCTGGGAAGCCGTTTTGGCCTTTCAATCTACAGCCAGTTAGGATTTGCCAATGAGACCTACAACTACCTTGTACAAAGCGTCCTCACCTTCAATCTGTAAGGTCTTCGGCCCGCTGCTGCTGATCCTGGCGGTCTTTGCGTCCTCCTGCAACCTGCGCGAGAACCCCCTGCTCCCGGATCATCTGGATCCCCTGGAGTATGTGACTTCGAACACCATCAAGGTTTTCAAAGACCATCTGGTCAAATCTGACAACGACAACGCCTATCTCTACATTCCCAAGGAAAGCATCCAGGATTACCAACTTTGGTACAATGACATCGTGCGCCTGCGCAGGGTGGACAGCCTGCTTGAGCGTGACAGCCTGGCTTTCGCGGAGGGCGTCGAAGCAATCACGAATTGTTACCGGATCAGCATCGAACGCCAGGGCGCCGAGATCAGCCTTGATTCCATCCCCAATTTCGCCACTCTCTATACCGATCTGAACGCATCCCAAGGCGTTGCGGACACCTGGGTGCTGCGTAGCCAGTCAATGCTTTACGCGAACCAATTTCCCCTCTATCCATACGGCAATGGACGCGTGTTCTTCGATATTGACGGCAACGGGGACGTGGAACTGCAGAAGCCGGGAAACGGCGGTGTTTTGAGCATCCCAGACCGGGACACGGCCGTGGAAGCTCTCTATTATGGGGACAATCAGCGCTTGCAGATCTGGTTTCCCCGGGAATATCTGGATTCCGCGGGCCAGACTCGGCTGGAAGTTTTGCCCGGACTCGCCAGCGCCGATGTGAGCGCCATCCAGGCAATTTATCCCGGTTTTGCCCTGAATACCAAAGTCCTGGACGTTCAAACCCAGTCGGTTCCGGATCTCACCGTTCCGCCTATCCTGCATTGGGAGCAGCCCCCGGCGGGTAGATTTCAGCAGGAATGGGTCCGTCTCAACGCTGGCCGCGTTTATGGCTGGGCCGGCGGCCCGGACACATGGACGATCAAAGATGATGTCCTGATCAGCTTTTTGCAGGGAACGGGCAGGTATTTTCTGCTTTCGCCCTTGGAAACGCAATCTGTTTTTGAATACCCGCTTGACGGCAGCTTTGATCAGCTCTATTTGCAAGACATTTGGCTGGATCTGCGCGATGTTTCCCTGCCCGGCCACACCCTGCGTCTGGATCCCTCTCCGCAAACGGCCGCGGTGGTCTCCGCCTATTTCAGCGGCGCTCCTTTCACCCTGGGTAATTCCCATCAGGCTTTCCAAGTGGAATTCCGTAAGGGCGGCAGCGTCGTCGAAACCCTTCCCGGCGATAACTGGATTGAATTGGGCTTCCGCAATCAACTGGCTGATACCTCGTCTGCGCGGTTGTTCCGAGTTTTCCGCTCCGCCACCAAAGATCAGATCGATTTCAAAACACTTGCCAGCGCCTATGACACTGGTCATTTCAGCCTCAGCGGAGGATTCGTCTATAGCGGGATCAATTCCTCCGGAACCTATCTACTCGGTCAGATCGGCGAAAGTGGCCAGCAGCAAAGCTTCCCCATGCTAAAGCCAGAAACCTCGATCCAGACCAACCGCGGTTACGTCACCTGGAACGATGCTGCGGCAGGAGGCTCGCTGCTCCTTGAATACGGCGTTTCGCTGCCTGCTGGGCATCCCTGGCTGAGCGGACAGCCTTACGTTTTTCCATCTCAAACCGCCCTACTGCGGATCACAGCCTTCGACAGAGCGAAAAAGCGGTCTGCCAGCCTGCCAGCCAATACCTTTATTGTGCTGAAGCATCCCAAAGCGCTTAACAATGTAATAAACTTCAGTCCGGATGCCGACTATCCCCGCTTTGTCTGGTATAAAGCCGCCTCGGCTTTGGCTCACAACACCTTCATATATCAGGACGGCGCTCTGCGCATCTCACCGGCCTGGCCGGGATTTTTGTTCAACGCGGGTTCGCTTGAGCCTGCTGCCGCGGCCAGTTTGCGTCTTTACCCGCGGATGACTTTCGACAACTATGACTGGGAGTACCATGCCAACGCCAACACCGCGCCCACTGGCTCGCCGGTGCTTCAGATTCAGCGTTTAACCAGCGTTCCGGATACTTATGGTATCCTGGCCGGCCAGTATGATCTCACTCAGCTCGCGCCTGCTTATTCCTTTGCTGTGACTGGCTCCGGCGATTTCTACCTGTCCCAGTTGCCCTGGCTGAGAATCCGCCAGAGTGTACGCTCCCAAAGCCTGCTCTTTTCCATCTATGAGGGGGAGTTTTACCGTATCTATCCATATTTTCAGGCAGCCTCCGATGACTCCTGGCACTTCAGCTATGCCGAGGGACACGTCGGGTTTTTCCTCTCCAGCGATGCGATATACGCCCCCATGACCGACGCCAGCCCGCATCAGAGCGTGTCGACAATAGTCGCTTCAAACACCAGCGACATCATCGTTTCTCTATACCAAGCGCAACTGACCCTGCCCCGCGAACTGCTTGGCAATCCGGTTCCGTTGAATTCCAGGATTATCCTGAGCGAGGCGGTCAATTTCACCGCTCCTCTTCCCCTTCTCAGCGCCTACTTCCTGGATTTCCGCAATCCCGCCGGCCTGCAGTTCGATCCGAATTTCTACTCTCTGCCGGGAGCAGCGCGTCTGCCCTATATCTATATCCCCATCCCGCAATACAGTCCCGGCCAGACCCACCGGCTCTTCTTCCGCGGCATCGACGGAACGCTCACGGAACTGACTTTTGTGAATGACTTTGGGGAAAACGGCATCAATGAATACATGCTGATCGGCAATTGTGCCGTCGCATTGGTGGACAGTCCCGGCTGGTTTTACGTCACCAACTGAGTTTGGGCTGCCAAGGGATATAGCTTGACGAAATTGTGGGCATGGCCAATTTGGCTTGAACTGGCTGTTTAAACAATAGACCAAATAAACTTTTAATCCTAAACGGAGTAGTTATGCAAAACATAAATCAATTGATGAAACAAGCGCAGCGGATGCAGCAGGAGATGCTGAAATCGCAGCAGGAACTGGAATCCAAGGTCTTCGAAGTCTCTGCCGGAGGCGGCGTGGTCAAAGTGGAAATGACCGGCAAATACGAGCTGAAAAGCCTCATAATCGATCCCGAGGCCGTGAGCCCGGACGACGTGGAAATGCTGGAAGACCTCATCCTGGCAGCGCTTCAGGAAGCTCACTCCAAAGTGGCAGCGGCCACCGAAGAGATTATGGGCCAAGTCACCGGAGGGATGAAAATCCCCGGGCTTTTCTAAATGCTTGTTTCCCCCGGTCTGGAACGCCTCATCCAAATCCTGAACCGCTTTCCGGGCATTGGCCGCAAAACCGCCCAACGTCTGGCTTGGTTCTTGGTAAGCCAGGACAAGTCTTTTGCCCTGGAACTGGCTGACACCATCAAAACCACCGTGGAGAGTTTCACCACTTGCTCGCTTTGCGGCATGCTCTCAGAAAGCGATCCCTGCCTCTTCTGCAGTTCCAACGAGCGCTCGGACGCTCTTCTCTGTGTGGTGGAAAACACGGCTGACATCCAGATCATCGAAAATATGAATGACTACAAGGGCCGCTATTTCGTTCTTGGCCAATTGCTTTCCCCCATCGATGGCTTCGGTCCGGAACAAATCCGCTCGGGCGACCTCCTCGAGAGGATAGCGTCTCTGGAGCCCGAAGAAGTGGTTCTGGCCCTAAAACCCTCTCCGGAAGGCGAAGCCACCATCCATTTCATCTCCGAATTGCTCAAAGATAAAGGCCTCCAGGTAACCCGGCTTTCCACCGGCATCCCCTTTGGCGGCGACCTGGAATACAGCAGTATGCTCACTCTGTCCAACGCCTGGAAGCGGCGCTACACGGTTTAAAATATGTTCACAGGCATCATCCAGGCCACCAGCTCGGTCATCCGCGTGGTTCCTTCCTCTGGAGTGAAGGTCATCACTGTCCGGCGTCCCCCCTCCTTTGCGGACATTAAAACCGGCGCCAGCATCGCCTGCGATGGCATCTGCCTCACCGTGATCAGATTTTCGGAGGCAAGCTTCGAAGTGGAGGTGATGGCCGAAACGCTGGCCAAAACAACCGCCGGCAGCTGGAACACCAACACTTTGCTCAATCTGGAACCGGCTCTGAAGATCGGCGACCGTTTGGACGGGCACTGGGTGCAGGGCCATATCGACCGCGGCTCCAAACTTTTGGAAACCACCACTAAAGGCGCCACCAGCTGGCTGCGTTTCGCCCTCGATTCCCGCGACCGTGAACTCTTGGTACCGCAGGGTTCCATCGCTGTAAACGGAGTCAGTCTCACCATTTCAGATTTGAGTTCCGCTTCCTTCAGCGTCGCCCTGATCTCCCACACCCTCCACGCAAGCAATCTCAGCGCTCTGGCCCCCGGTGCCCCTGTCAATCTCGAATACGACATCCTGGGCAAGTATGTCCGCGCGCTGCATAAAACCGGCTCTCTGAGCCTGGAAAGTCTCTATGAAAAAGGTTATTAAACTATTCTTCCTGCTCGCTGTGCTCTTGCCGCTGCTTTCATGCGGCAGCAAAAAAAGCCCCACCGGAGGACCTGAGGACCTGGATCGCCCTTCAGTTCTCAGTTCACTGCCCGCCCAGTTTGGCCAGATCACCAATGGCCGCATCGAGATAAACTTTTCCAAACCTCTGGATAAAAGCTCCGTCACCCAGGCCGTCTATATCTATCCGCCCATCCAGAACAAAAAGATCAGCGTGGACAAGAGCACCCTGCTTATCCGCTTTACGGAAGAACTGCTGCCTGACACCAATTACTATGTGACCGTCAGCACCCGCCTCAAGGATATCCGCGGTAATTCGCCCCTCGAAAGCCAGACTCTCGTCTTTGCCCATGGAACTTTGAATCAACTGCAATTGGCCGGGAACGTCAGCTTCGAAGACGAAGCGGATTCCTCCCTGCCGGTGCAGCTTAGGCTGCTTTCCGCCGATTCGCTGGACGTGCTCAGCACCGTTTCCCGCGGCCCTGCCTACGTCCTGGAAACTCTCAATCCAGCTGCCTACATCCTCCGCGCCTATATCGACAAAGACCGCAACAACCGCCATGACCCCGACCGCGAGCCCTTCTTCGAATCTGGCGTCAAACTCCTGCGTTCCCAGAACCTGAATGTCCATCTGGCTTACGCGGACAGCACCAAACCGGTGATGAAGCTCGCCCAGGCCAGACATCAGCGTGAGGTGGAACTCCTCTTTTCCGAACCTCTGGCCGTTTATGACTCCGTGAAGCTGCTCCGCCTCGATACCGGCGGCGAATTGCCCATCCTCATTAAAAGTCTGGATGGTGACAAGCTTACCCTGCTCACCGAAATTCAGGACGCCCCCAACTATCGTGTAGAGATTCGTGGCGCCCGCGACGCCCGGGGAAACATCACTCCCCTGGATAAAGCGGATTTCCGCTCTTCCCAGATAATTGATTCCACACCGCCGTCCGTTGTTTCCAGTACGCCACGCAACGGCACATCCGTAAGCACCCTGGAGCCAGTTCTGGAGCTGCGCTTCTCTGAGACCATCCCCGGTTCCACGCTCAAGGCCAGCCTGCGGGCCGCAGAGTCTAACACAGAGATTCCCATCACCCTCAGCGGCACGGATACCGCCGTCTATACTTTCAAACCCACCCGGCCACTACAAAACTACCGCTCCTATATCCTCACCGTCTCCGCCGCTGATATTAGCGGTAACCAGCTCGCGGAAGATTACAAACTGAACTTCCTGCCTCTGCTGCGCGGAGACTGAACAAAGCGGAACCTAAAACCGTTTAGCTTTCCCATCCAGGCACTTACACATAACTGAGACAGCCGTCATTGCCCTCCTTTGTTTTCCTTACACTGCGTCAAACTATTTCTCCCGCCTGCGGCGGTCTCCAAAGAACAAAGACCAAAACGCCAAAGTCCATTAAAAAATAGCCCTGGCTACCCGAAACCCGTCGTTGCTGCTCCCGTAGTCGGGATTGCTGTTGATGCGGTTGGCCACCCGACAGTAGGGGCCGTAGTAGCAGGAACCGCCACGCAGGACGCGGTTCGAGCCCGAACCCGCCCCTTTCGGGTCAGGGCCCTGGCTCTTGGCATACCAACCGCTGTCATACCAGTCCCAACACCATTCCCAGACGTTGCCGCTCATGTCATAAAGCCCCAGTTCGTTAGCGGCCTTGGTTCCCACCTTGTGAGTCTTGCTGCCGGAGTTATCACTGTTCCAGGCAACGGTGTTGATATCATTTGAGCCGGAGTATTTGTAAGCTTTGCTCTGTTTTCCGCCCCTGGCTGCGTATTCCCACTCCGCCTCTGTGGGCAGGCGGTAGCCGTTGGCGTTCCATTCCCAGACAATATTGTCACCTTTGCCCCGGTAGGAAGGGATGAGGCGTTGTTTTACACTGCGGT
>CAXYWN010000089.1:0-7815 GCA_964292625.1 uncultured bacterium | reverse complement strand
CTTGATGGCTTGCTTGGGGCATTTGGCCACGCAGATCTCGCAGCCGACGCATTTCTCCTTGTCGATCACGTGGACCTGTTTCAGCTCTCCGCTGATGGCGTGAACGGGACAGCTTTGGGCGCAGATGGTGCAGCCAATGCAAAGTTCATCAATCACTTCGGCTTTCTTGCGAGTGCCGCGGAGCAAGTCTTCAATTGCGCCGGTGGGGCAGACCGTGGCGCAGATACCGCAGTTGATGCAGGTGGCATAGTCGATGCGGGCGAGGTTGTTTTCGATGGTGATGGCCTGAACCGGGCATTTGCGTGAACATATTCCGCAGCCGATGCAGGGGAGTTCGCTGCCGCAGGATTGTTTGGCAAGCGGGCCCTTATCCTGGGATGAGCACTTGATATAGACGTTGCGGTTCACAGGAATCAGTTCGATCAGTTGGCGCGGGCAGGCCTTGACGCAAGCTCCGCAGGCGGTGCATTTTTCCATATCGATCACGCGCATGCCGCAGGCGTTGATGCTGATGGCGTCGAATTTGCAGGCTCGCATACAGTCGTTGTAGCCGATGCAGCCCCAGGAGCAGGCATTTGGCCCTCCGGCGATATTCACCGCGGAGAGGCAGCTTTCGATGCCCCGATAGGCGTATTTCCGGTTGGTGTTTTCGGTTCCGCCTGAGGTGCAGTGAATCACGGCGACTTTCTTCACCATGGCGCCGGCGTCGGTTCCCATGATACGGGCGATGGCAGCGGCCGCGGCGGCTCCTCCGGGGGCGCAGAGGTTGCAAGCGATTCCGGCGTTGACCACAGAATCGGCATATCCGGCGCAGCCCGCACCTCCGCAGGCACCGCAGTTGGCACCGGGCAGGGCGGCGATAATCTGTTCCACGCGGGGATCCACTTTCACGGCAAAGACCTTGGCGGCGAAGGCGAGGATGAGCCCAAAAATAAGGCCCATGGTGCCCAGGATGATAACCGGGGTGACGATCTGGGACATCATGGAAGCGGCGAGGATGACAGGTGCAAGCGTTGCAGTCATTTCTTCAGTCCTCCCCTCAGATTTTGAGGCCCATAAAGCCGTAGAAAGCCAGAGCCATGATGCCGGCGAGGATCAGTCCGCTGGGAAAGCCGTGCATGCTTTTGGGCAGATCGACCAGTTCCAGGCGTTGACGAATCCCCGCCATGGCCAGCAGCACAAAGGTGAATCCCACGCCGGAAAACAAGCCGTTGAGGGTGGCTTCCAGGAAGTTGTAGGTATTGCCGTTGGCCAGGGGTGTGATGTTCAGAATGGCCACGCCCAAAACAGCGCAATTGGTTGTGATTAAAGGCAGATAGACGCCCAGGGATTTATAGAGGGCGGGGGCGTTCTTCTGGATCACCATTTCCACAAACTGGACCAAAGCGGCGATGGTGAGGATGAAGGCCATGGTGCGCAGGTATTCGATGTGATATGGTATCAGCAGGTATCTTTCGATGAGGAAGGTGATGGCGGAGGTCATGGTCATCACAAAGATCACGGCCATGCCCATCCCCATTGCCGAGTCAAGCTTTTTGGAAACGCCCAGATAGGGGCAGAGTCCCAGGAAGCGGGAGAGGACGAAGTTTTGGATGAAGATGGCGCTGATGGCCATCACGAAGATGTTTCCCAGGAAAGTCATTGTCTTTTCTCCTTCAGCATGTTCATCAGAGCCATCAGGAAGCCCAGGGTGATGAAGGCTCCGGGGGCCAGGATGGCCAGCAGCATTGGATTGTAGCTGTGAGGCATCACCCGCATGCCAAACCAGGTGCCGTTGCCGATGATCTCGCGGATGGTGGACACCACCACCAGGGCCAGAGTGAAGCCCAGCCCCATGCCAAGACCGTCGGCCATGGAGTTGAGGACGTTGTTCTTGCTGGCAAAAGCCTCGGCGCGGCCCAGGATGATGCAATTCACCACGATCAGCGGAATGAACAGGCCCAGGGCCTTATGCAAATCCGGAACGAAAGCCGCCATCGACATATCCACGATGGTCACAAAAGCGGAGATAACCACCACATAGACAGGGATGCGGATCTTGTCCGGGGTGACGTTTTTGATGAGGGAGATGATGATGTTGGAGCAGACAAGCACGAAGGTGGCGGCGGCGCCCATGCCCACGGCGTTGTTCACGGAGGTGGAAACTGCCAGGGTGGGGCACATGCCCAGCACGATCACAAAGATCGGGTTTTCCTTGATGATGCCTTTGGTCAATTCATTCGTGAAACTCATGGCTGTACCTCCTTTTGCCGGGCTTCGATATCCTGCCTCACAGTGGCGATCTGTTCTTTGAGCGAATTGGTGACTGCCCGGGAGGTGATGGTCGCGCCGGTGATGGCGGCAATGGTGCCTCCATCTTTGTCCACCAGCAGTTGCTCTGCCTCCAAACCCTTGAAGCGATTGGCGAACTCAGTTTGGCTGCAGTTGGCACCCAAGCCGGGGGTTTCCGCCTGGTCGATCACTTTGATGGCAATCATCCTGAAGGCGGGGTCAATCGCCGCCATGGTCTTCACCACGCTGGAGTATCCGGCCTTGGAGGCGGTGAAGGTGTAGCCTCTAAGCTCGCCGCTGGATGCATCTTTGGCCACATAAATGGAGTCCGGGCCGGTCTGCATCGGCACAGCTTCAAACACGGCGCCGGGGATCAGCGAACTTCTCGCCTCTTCCGCCGCTTTGATTTTCAGCGCGTCAATCCGCGGTTTGGTGATGGAGTTTACATAGGCCAAAAGCGCCGTGGCGATCACACAGAAGGCCAGCAGGATGAGGCTGAGTCTGACGAACATCTTCATCTCTTTGCCCTCCCGAAAGCTTTGGGCCGGGTGAGCATATCGATCAGGGGCGTCATCACATTCATAAACAGAATGGAATAGGAAACTCCCTCCGGATAGCCACCCACCAGGCGGATGAACGCAGTGAGAGAGCCGCAGCCGATGGCGTAAACCACGCGTCCGTTTTTGGTGATGGGGCTGGTGGTATAATCAGTTGCCATAAAGAAAGCGCCCAGCATCAGGCCTCCGGCAAAGAGGTGAAAGATAGGCACAGTGAGGGAATAGCCCGTGCCCGGCATCCCTCCGAAGAGGAAGGTGAGCACAAAAACCGTGAGCAGATAGTAAAAGGGAATGCGCCATTCGATAATCTTCTTCCAGAGCAGATAGATGGCACCGAGCAGCAAGGCAAACACCGATACTTCGCCGATGCAGCCGCCGATATTGCCCCAAAACATATTCTTGATGGTGCCGAGGTCGATCATGCCGTTGAAAATCTTGTTGCCCAGGTCCAGGCTGGCTTCCTTGGTGGCGGCGAGGCTGCTCACAAAGTCGCTGTCGCGCAGAGTTTGGGCCACATTCAGGGGCGTGGCGCCGGTCACCAGATCGTAGGCTTTGGCGGAAACCGCCTGCAGGTTGGTGGAGATGATCCCGGGATCGATGCCGCTCATATTGGTGGTGGTTTTGGGGAGTTTCCAGGATTGGATTCCCGTCATCAACGAAGGCCATGAGGCCAGCAGGAAAGCGCGTCCCAAGAGGGCGGGATTCACCGGATTGTTGCCGAGGCCGCCGAAAACCTGTTTGCCGATGGCGATGGCGAATATCGAGCCCACAACTGGCAGCCACCAGGGCGAAGCCACGGAGATATTAAAGGTCAGCAGCATTCCCGTGAGCACTGCCGAGCCGTCTGTCACGCGGATGGGAACCTTGCGCAGCCATTGGATCAAGGCTTCGGTGGCCACCGCGGCGACCACGCCCAAGAGGGTGAGCAGGAGCGAGCGCAAGCCCCAGTAATAGACCGCAAAACCCAGGGCGGGAAGCAAGGCCAGAACAACGTTCCACATCACTTGCGGGATATTGGCGCGGTCGTGCAGATGCGGCGCGGGTGAAACTGTGAATTTATCTTTCATCGTCATACCTTCATTTCTTGCCGCGCAGAGCTTCAGCATGGCGGATCTTGCCGGTATCGATCCATTGGACCAAACGGATCTGCGCGGGACAGACATAGGCGCAACTTCCGCATTTCATACAGTCTTCCAGTCCCATTTTGAGGGCCATATCCAGATTGCCGGCTTTCACGGCCAGGGCGATCATATTGGGCAGGAGGTTCATCGGACAAACGTCCACGCAGCGCGCACAGCGGATGCAATTGCGTTCTTCCAGGGATTTTGCTTCTTTTTCATTGATCAACACCAAACCGGAACTGCCTTTGGCAACCGGAGCCGCCAGTGAGGGCAACGCGAAACCCATCATCGGGCCGCCGGAAATGAGCTTGCCGGGATCTGCCTTGGTGCCTCCGCAGAACTCCACCAGTTCGGATAGCGGAGTGCCAATGCGGGCTAAAAGATTCTTGGGATGGGCCACCACGCTGCCGGTGACGGAGATAAGCCGCTCCACCAGAGGTTTTTGGAAGCGCGCAGCCTCATAAATGGCGTAGGCTGTCCCCACATTCTGTACCACCACGCCCACTGCCAGGGGCAATCCGCCGGCCGGCACTTTGCGTCGGGTGGCGGCATAAATCAGTTGTTTTTCAGCGCCCTGGGGGTATTGCAGCTTGAGCGGCACCACGCTGAGCTTGCTCTCGGAGGCCAGCAGCTTTTTCATTATGGCGATCACGTCCGGTTTGTTGGCCTCGATGCCGATCATGCCGCGTTTGGCGGAAAGCACCTTCATCAGGATCTTCAGGCCGCTGATGATCTCTTCAGCTTTGGCCAGCATCAAACGGTAGTCGGAGGTCAGATAGGGCTCGCATTCCACCCCGTTGAGGATCACGGTGTCGATGGGTTTGTCCGCTGGGGGGGAGAGTTTTACGAAGGTTGGGAAGCCTGCTCCGCCCATCCCGCAGATGCCTGCTTCGCCGATGCGGTTCTTCAATTCTTCGGCGGAAAGCTCCATGAACTTTGGCTCGTCGGTCAGCTCCACCCAAGTATCGTTTCCGTCGCCGGTGATTTCGATGGCCAGAGACGAGATCCCCGTGGGATGGGGAAATTTATCGATCTTGGTGATTTTGCCGCTGATGGAGGCGTGTTGGGGGATGGAGACAAAGCCTCCGGCAGCAGCGATCTTCTGCCCGGTTTTCACCTCGTCGCCCACTTTCACCAGGGGCACGGAAGGCGCTCCAATATGCTGGGACATAGGTATTATCACCCGCTGGGGCAAGGGCATCGCCTCGATCGGGGCAGAGGCGGAAAAATGCTTGTAATCGTGAGGATGAACTCCCCCGGGAAAGGTTTTTAACCTCATTGACACTCCCATTGCGACTCTTGATAGAGCCAAAACATTTTTGCATTCCACAAAAAGCAACTGAGCTATTTAGGCAAGGTTTTTTTTCTGGGAGGCCCGCGCCGGGTCCTGATTTGTAGCATTGTGTTCATCATAGACCTGGGTTTAGCTCCAAGCCGCGCATCAAGCCGTGATCCACATCCATAAGGACATAGCCTTTATGAGCATAGCTGTTTTGATGTCTTTCTTCAACCAAGCGGCATCTGTTATTCAGGGACAAATCTCCGCTTGACAGATTTCTTTGCCACAAATATATATGATTCAAAGCGTTTCTTAGGAGGAAATGATGAAAAAGCTAATACTTTTGCTGGTGCTGGTCTGCGTGCTTGCCTTGCTCAGCGCGGATGACACCTTCAGCCAGGATCTTTTGCGTAGGGCGGAAGCAGGAGAGGCCTCTGCCCAGTTCGATTTGGGCTGGTGTTACTATTCTGGCGAGGGCGTGGTCCAGAACTACAAAGAGGCAGTCAAGTGGTGCAGAATGGCAGCGGAACAAGGCGATGCCGATGCCCAGTTCAATCTGGGCGTGTGTTACGGTAAAGGCAAGGGCGTGGTGCTTGATTATGATGAGGCGTATTTCTGGCTTCTTATCGCGTCGGCTAACGGACAGACATTAGCGCCTGAGAACAGGGATATAGTTGGGGGAAAATTGACCCAACAGAAAAGAGAGCAGATCCAGGCCCGAGCCGCCAAATGGTTTGCAGACGAACAGCCAGATACAGCGACACCCAAGCCCAAAACCACTCACCTATATGACGCCCCCCCTGGTGGCACAGGGAATTTTATTAATGCGGAAGAGAAGCTTAATAATAATGTATATGATACTGGGTCTGGTACTGGCGCTACGTACCAGTTTCAGAATTATCTAGAGCCAGAAACACCACCTCCCACTGGAGACTAAACATATAACAAGGAGACAGAATGAAATTCATTAAGACACCGAATGATCAGTATGTTGTGGTATAATCCATCCTACTTCGGCGGGAATCCCAATTATCCTGTGGAGCATGTATCCTGGTTCAATGCGATTTAATACAGTAATCGGCGCAGTATGCAGGAAGGCTTGACGCCTTGTTACAGCTACATCAATTTTGGCACCAATCCTGCTAACTGGCCATCTGGCTGGAACACAAACGACAATAACCACACTAATGTAAACTGCAACTGGACTGCTAATGGCTATCGCCTGCCCACCGAAGCAGAGTGGGAGTTTGCTGCCCGAGGTGGTAACCAGACGCATAATTATAGCTATAGCGGGAGTAATGAAATTAATGCCGTGGCTTGGTACAGTTCCAATTCTGGCAGCACTACTCACACAGTCGGAACCAAGACAGCCAATGAGCTTGGTCTTTATGATATGAGTGGTAACGTCTGGGAGTTGAATTGGGATATCTATGGTAACTATCCAAGTGGTAGTCAGACGAATCCACATGGTGCTCCGAGCGGGTCTTACCGTGTGTTACGCGGCGGTAGCTGGCTCTACAGTGCCGGCTACTGCACTGTGACGTACCGGGGCAACGTCGATGCGACCTATAGCAACAGCGTTATAGGCTTCCGGCTTTGTAGGGTTTCCCCTTGACTTTTGTTTTTTGTGCTTTTTGCCTTTTGCAATATAGCGCAGGACGCCATTCCTGCGAAATAGCTGGACAGCAAGCAAATAGAGCAGATCCAGGCCAGGTCTCGCAAGTGTCTTGAGGAGCATAATTAAGCGGCATAATAAGCTAACTGTTCCGCCTGGTGTTGGCTAATCTCCACCCCACTCCAAACACTTGTCCAGCAAGCCCTTACGCACAGCAAAAATACTTGCGAAAAACCTCAAATAATACTTGACTTCAAACCGGTGTTGATTATCTTGTCCCCGTGAGATAAATAGAGACTCACACCTGGTAATTGATGTAACAACCGCTCGAGAATCAATAGAGGAAATTGCCTCATAGTGGTTTATGGCAGTAGTAGTAGGGAAAGCTGTCATCGTTGCGGGCGTCAGGAGATACATGCGGGTTGCGCTTTCCGCAAACCGGAAGCGATGCCGCTGTCTCCCTGCACTGCCAAAGCATCTACTATCAAGCCAAGGCTGCAGATAACTCATCACACGCATGAGGACTGTACAAGAGTACGAGCCCGCAACGTAGAGCAACAACTTTTTACTGACAATGGAGAAAACTAATGTCAAAAACAAGCCTCACATCCATTACCCAAACCGCTGAGGTCCATACGGATCAAAGCCCCCAACCGCTCACTTTACCTCCGCAAGATGGCGAGAACCCTTCTAATCAAGCCCCCCAAGGGGGACCGAGCATAACGCTCAACGATGACAGTGACGCATCCATCTCGGATGTATTCATCGCTTTATATGGACAACACCACCACTACATCTCGGATGAACAACAGTGGATTCCGTGGGACGCCTTCTCCTGGCATGCCGCTACCCAAGCCCAGCCTGTTATGAACGACTTGGACCGCCTCCGGGCAGAACTTGCCGCAAACCGTTCGCTGGAAATCGCCAAAGCAAAGGATTCAGCCATCCGTAAGCTATCATCGAACGGGTCCA
>CAXYWN010000088.1:0-7852 GCA_964292625.1 uncultured bacterium | reverse complement strand
TGCCAGGCAGAGTCAACTTATTGCTAATTATCACAATCTGCTTGAACAGTCTCAAGCTTTCGATAATGCCATTTAGACTTGGTTTCTCTTGGCAATAAAGCCCAATTGAACTCCATTATCTTCTGCCCACTTAGCATCACCTTGTTGGTAAACATGGGACCATCGTCTCAGATTATCTTTTGGAGTAAAGTCAGAATCTATGAAAAATATTTATATATTTCAATCATATCTGAGGTCTAATCTGAGGTCCAATTGATTGCTGTTGTTTTTATATACCCTCGCAAACACTTGAAAATAATGGAGCGGGCAACGAGACTCGGACCCGTTTAAGGTCTGAGAGAACTTTGACTTCCGCAAGCTTGAGACTGGCATAATTAGTGACGAGGATGAGTTTGAAGCTTATGTCTGGCATCAATGAAATGCCCTGAAATCGATGATTAGTTTAGGCCAGCCCACATACCAGCTACAACTGCCAGAACTCCTGAAAGAATTGAGGCAAGAATATTCATTAAAGCTGTCTTTACATGGCCCGATTGATATAGAATTACGGTCTCATAACTGAATGCTGAGAAAGTTGTAAACGCTCCAATAAATCCAGTTATAAAGAATAACTTGATCATTTGATGGTTTGTGTGATGCTGAAATCTGATCGTAATAAAACCTATAAGAAAACAGCCAATGACATTAATAATAAGAGTCTTGTATGGAAATGGGCTACTGGTTTGATAATGAGAAATCAGGGATACGCAATATCGCAGGAAGCTTCCCAGGGCGCCCCCAGCCATAACTAACAGCACATCCTGGATAGAAAACTTGTAAGCAAACATATTAAACTCCAGATTATTATAATCAGGAGTCATCAGAAGTTTCGATCTTCGGTTTGGCACTGTAATGTGACTAGCGAACTCCATCGCTGGAGTCAAAGAATTGAACTCCGACAATCTGTCAATATGAGTCGGTTGTCGCAGCATCATAATTCCTAATCAACAACTTAGACTCAGTCTGGAAAGCACCAGAGGCGGTGTATTGCGATTCAACTTCATCAATGGTGAAGCGCAATTGGAACCTCTTTTCATCTGTCCACCTGAGCATTGATTTGCTTATAAACTCTGGGCAGCTGTCGCAGATTATCTTTTAATTCAACGTCAGGATCTATGGAAAATAATCATATCTGAGGTCTATTCTGAGGTCTATGGGATTACTGGTGGTTTCTTGACTATGCCCCAAACCCTGGCTAGTAATGGAGCGGGCAACGGGACTCGGACCCGCGACCCGCAGCTTGGGAAGCTACTGCTCTACCAGCTGAGCTATGCCCGCTCTTGATGGACACAAATCAAAAAACCCGCGTAATTGTCAATATAAATCAGGTCTTTGAGGCTTTGGGGCTCACTCCCACTCGATTGTTGCGGGGGGTTTGGAACTGATGTCGTAAACCACCCTGTTCACGCCCTGAACTTCATTGATGATGCGGTTGGAAACATGTTTGAGGAAATTGTAGGGTAGTTCCGTCCAGTCGGCGGTCATGCCATCTTCAGAATTGACGGCGCGGAGGGCGCAGACGTTTTCGTAGGTACGTTCATCGCCCCTCACGCCCACGCTGCGGATGGGAAGCAAGACCGCGAAGGCCTGCCAGGTACTGTCGTAGAGGTTCCAGGAGCGCAGTTCGCTGATGAAGATCTCGTCTATTGACTGGAGGCAGGTGACTCTCTGGGCGTCCACAGTCCCAACGATACGTACGGCGAGGCCGGGCCCGGGAAAAGGATGGCGCGAAATGAGATTTTCCGGCAAGCCTAATTCACGTCCCACGATCCGGACCTCATCCTTGAAAAGTTCACGGAAAGGTTCGATCAGCTTCAGTCCCATCTTTTCAGGCAGGCCGCCAACGTTGTGGTGGCTTTTGATGGTGGCGGAGGGTCCGCGAAAGGAAAAGCTTTCGATCACGTCCGGATAGAGGGTGCCCTGGGCCAGAAACTCCACGCCGTCGTGTTTGGCGGCTTCTCTTTCGAAGACCTCGATGAAGGTGTGGCCGATGATACGGCGCTTTTGCTCGGGATCTTCGACACCGGCGAGGCGCGCCAAAAAGAGCTGGGATGCGTCCACAAAATCGATACTGATACCAGGCACTTCGGAGAAGGCCTGACGCACTCTCTGAGCCTCATGCCAGCGCATACAGCCGGTATCAACGAAGATGGGGATGAGGCGATCTTTGATGGCATTGTGCAAGAGCAGCGCCGCCACGGAGGAATCCACTCCGCCCGAGAGGCCGAGCACCACTTTGGCGGAACCGGTTTTTTCACGGATGGCCTGAATACTGGAAGCGATAAAGCTGGCTGGGGTCCAGTCAGCCGTACATCCGGCAAGTTTGAAGGCGAAATTGGCCAGGATCTGCTTACCTTCTGTGGTGTGGACCACCTCGGGATGAAACTGCAGCGCGAAGATGGGCTGGCTGACGTGGGCGATGGCGGCGTGGGGCACCGTGGCGGTGGAGGCCAGGGTTTGAAACCCTTCAGGCAGCCGCAAGATGGAGTCCCCATGGCTCATCCAGACTTCGGATCCGCCGGGGAAATCCTCAAACAGGGGGTGGGGGAGAGTCAGATCCAGAACAGCGCGGCCATATCCCCGGGTTCCGTGTCTTTCGATCTTGCCGCCGAAATGTTCCGCGATCAGCTGCTGTCCGTAGCAAATCCCTAAAATAGGCAGTCCGAGTTCCCAGATCATGGCATCGGGACGGGGCGGATCATGATCGAGCAGACTGAAAGAACTTCCGGAGAAGGTGAGGGCCTTGGGCGCGAGCGAGCGGATCTGCTCAGCCGAGATATTGAAGGGGTGGATTTCGCAATAGACATGCAGGGAGCGCAGCGTGCGGGCGATCAACTGGGTGTATTGAGAGCCGAAATCCAGGATCAGGATCATTTCGTGGCGCATATGTCATGGCCTCACAAAGGGATTGCTCTTCTTTTCCAGACCGATGGAGGTCCGGGGTCCGTGGCCGGGAAACACAATCGTGTCCTCGGGCAGGGTATAGAGCTTGTTTTTGATGGAATCGACGATCTGGGCGTGACTCCCGCCAGGAAAATCGGTACGGCCAATACTGAGCTCAAAAAGTGTGTCGCCACTGATAAGGTATTTATCCGCCAGAAGACAAATACAGCCGGGAGTGTGGCCGGGAGTGTGAATCACCTCAACAGAGTGTTCTCCAAGTTTAAGCACCTGAGAGTCCTCCGCCAGATTATCGGGCGGGTCCAGTTGGAGCGGCTGGCCTAAATACTCGCTGAAGTTGCGGCGATTATCCGTTAACATCGCCGCGTCGGCCGGATGGATTAAAATTGGCGCGCCCAGAGCCGATTTGAACCAGGTGTTACCGCCGATATGGTCGGCGTGGCCGTGGGTGTTTACAATGAGGGTCACGCGGAGCTGCAGCTCTTTTATCCGCGCCAGCAGGTCTTCCGAAGGAGCGGCGGGATCAATCAAAAAGGCTTCCCGGGAATCATCGTCCCAGAGCAGCCAGGTGTTGGTGCCGAATTCCGGAAGGAGGTAATGAACTTCGATTTTAAGCATCAGTTTTCCTTGTCAAGTGAGATCAAAAGAGGCCTGAAGGATGACTCAAGACTCTTTTCCACACAAATTTCCAGCCAGTTTGTTTTGTCAACACTATATTTCACCCAGGCTGGGGAGGGCGATTTATTGCCGTAGAAGAGCAGGATGGAGGCGGCCAGGGCGATGAGGCTGGGTTCCGGATTCAGCTCCGTGAGCAATCCCAGCGGGCCTTCCACGTCCCGGATCAGGAACCAGACGCCGGGATAATCCTCAGCTTCCAAACCTTCGTTATCAGACAGTTCTCTCCCCACGATAAATTTGACTGCGGGAGTCAGGCGAAAATGACGTCCCCATCTCAGCAAACGGATATTGGCTTCGCTGTCTTGCCCCAGGGAGATGAGTTCACGCATGCGGAGCGAAAAATTGCGGTCGGTGAGCAGGCAACCGCCTCCAGGCCCGGGATAGGATAATCCAAACTCCGCTGCCAGGGCGATCTGGCGTCCGCGTCCGCGTCCGTTGAGGTTAAGCAGTTGGTTTTTGTTCACCCAGCCTTCCCGGATGGGCTTGGTATCGGGTAAAAGCTTTTGGCAAAGCGGACGGATGATCAAATCGACATACCCGCTGAGTTTTCCTGCCGCCTGCATCGCATTGCGGCGTTGGGACATGGGGCGCTGGCCTACAACCTCTCCGGAGATGATAAAGTCGGCCCCGAATTTTGGCAGGAGGCGGGCCGCTTCGGCGAACATGAGTCCGTGGCAGTCGATGCAGGGATTGAGGTTTTTGCCGAATCCGTGGATGGGTTCGCGCAGCATCTGCAAATGAGCTCCGGAAATATCTACAACAGTCAGCTCCAGGCCGTTTTCACGAGCGCTCTGCACCGCCCGGTTGGAAGTGATATAAGGCGCTGAAAAGCAGACCGGATGCACCTTGTATCCCAGCTTCTGCATCCAGACTACAGCCAGGATGCTGTCCAAGCCTCCGGAAAAGAGGGCTATGGCCGATTTGTGGCTAGTATTCTGTGTCATATGAGGGTGGAAAATCTCTCTTGAATAAAAAGGGCCTGCCATTATAAGCAGGCCCGATGGATTCTTTAGACTCCAAAGATGGATTATTTGTTGATGTCTGCCTGGATCAGATCCATGAAGCGGAAAGGTTTACGCTGCATCTGCTGCACCAGGCCTTTGCCGAAAGCCGAGAAGTAGTAGTAATTGCCGGTGGCACCGACGATTAGTACTTTGTTTTTGTTCAGCATTTCATAGCCGACTGCGTTGGCACCGAAGAAGAATTCTTCGACAGGCAGGTATGGCGCCCATAAGGACTGAATCATGGTGTAGGTTTTTTGCGTACCTGGGATCTGGCGAACGATATCAAGTTCGGTTTCAGTGCCGTAAATACCGGAGTCGATCACGTGGAATTGAGGATCTTGAGAGATGCTCCACGAAGGCGAGTAGTTTGTGGTTTGATTGAAAGCAGGCCAGGCGGGAACTACAACTCTTTTGGGCAGGATGGAGATGCTTCCTGTGTATTCGTTGCCTTGATCAGTGATCACATAGTTAACAGGCTGGTCTGTGTTGAGGCTGTAATTGCCACCAAAATAAATCTTGCCATCGGTGTAGGAAGTGATTTCGTCGAAATTGATAGTTTGGGTACCGATTTTCAGGGTGGCATTGGGATTGACACCTTTGGCAGACATCCAGATATCGACGTTGGCGATGCCTTTAGGGGCATCATCCTGGTAGTCCAGATCGAACCAGATGACGTGGTTATAATCCCACACGTTGGAAGGAACGCCGTATTCCTCAAAATTGGGTACGGTAGGTTTCTGGCAGGATGAGATCATCAGAACGGACAAGCCCATTGCCAGCAGCAACAAGATTTGAATTGTTCTTTTCATAACTTTAACTCCTTGAGAAAAGCTGTTTTTAGAACGCAATAGGGCGCTCATTCTTTTCTTTAATTATAGTTTAACTGGAGATGCCCAGATTGGCAAGAGAAATAATCGGTATTTGTCTGATTTATTCATCTTTGGCTCAGTTTCAAACCAAGTGGGTAAATATTTCCGAATATCTCCGGTCTTATTTGTCCCTTGACCCTGGCCCCTGAGCTTCTGGATAGACTCGCGAACACTTCCCGTGGCTGCCACGGGTGGTGTTCGGGGAGCTAATTGGGGGCGAATGACCGGGAAGCAAGGTAGGTTTCAGCCCACGATGTCCAAAAGCTCAGGATAGCTGTGCTTGATTGCATCAAAACCATCTTCCCCAACTAAAAGAGATTGGGACTAAAAAAAGAAACCCGATCTCCAAAGCTGACTTCGGTTGAATCGGGTTTTATGCTGGAGCTAAATGGGGGACTCGAACCCCCGACCTGCTGATTACGAATCAGCTGCTCTACCAACTGAGCTAATTTAGCCTTAGTCTCTGATCAGACGAAAACCGCAAGGCTGTCCGGGCGTTTCTATGTAGGTGTTTTTGTGGGTCCTCGAATACTGCTTGTCCACGTTGGAGGCAAAGCTGTTGCCAACGCGCAGGCTCATATAGGGCGTGGTGGTCATCGTAAGCTTCACCTTGCTATCCTGGTTCAGGTTGCGCGGATACCAGAAATCCCGGGCGTCGAGGCCGGTGCTGAGCTTATTGCCGTCATCCAGCCGGAAAGGCGGCACATCCAAATAGTACCAAATCTTGAAATGGGCAGTTTCGGGATACTTGGCAAAATTGCTCAGACGGATCCCAAAAAAGAGGGCGGGGCTATTCCAGACGAGCAATTCCGGTTGGTTCAGCTCTGGCCCGAAATGCTCTGGCTGGAGATTGTCCACCCAATAGTGGGATTCGTAGTTGCCTGAGACCGCTATCGCCTGCATCTGGGCATCCTTGTGCAAAAAGACCCCGTAATAATAGTCGGAATCGAGCTGGCTCTTGGAGATGTCGAAATCAACTTGCATATACAGGCGTTGAAGCTCGGTGGAATAGAACATATCCAGCTCATATTCATCGGACTCCAAGAGTTTAAATCTCAATGCGGAAGCGGTGTCCTGCGCTGCGAGTCCGCCTACAAGCAGCAGGAGCAAAGCAATAAGGTTAATTGTTCTGCGCATATTAAACTCCTATGATACCTAATTTATCTGTTTCAATCAGAAAAACTCCTATAATTCCGTCAAGGTATTTCTTCCATTATTTTCAGTTACCTGTGGAAATTTTTCCTTGACGTATAAGTCTCTGCCAAAAACCTGCCTTATAGAAAACAAATTAACAGATTACAAGGAGTAAATCATGAAACGCAGAGTGATTATCATGGGAGCTGCAGGTAGAGATTTTCACAATTTCAACGTGTATTTCCGGGATAACCAGGATTATGACGTCGTGGCTTTTACCGCCACTCAGATCCCCGGTTTCGACGACAAAAAATACCCCGCCGAACTGGCTGGAAGCCTCTATCCCAACGGAATAGAAATTCACCCGGAAGCGGAACTGAAACAGCTTATCAAAGAGCGCAAGGCAGACTTGGTGGTTTTCGCATACAGCGACCAACCCCACGAAGAAGTGATGCACAAAGCCTCGCTCGTGAACGCCCTGGGCCCCGATTTTATGCTCATGGGCGCAAAAACGACCATGATCAAGACCACGAAACCCCTCATCACCGTTTGCTCGGTTCGCACCGGCTGCGGTAAATCCCAAACCACCCGCGCGGTCATCAGAGCCCTCAAAGCCAAAGGTCGCAAGGTTGTCTCCATCCGCCATCCCATGCCCTACGGCGACTTGGTGAAGCAAAAGGTTCAGCGCTTTGCCGAACTCGCAGACCTTAAAAAACACAATTGCACCATTGAAGAAATGGAAGAATACGAGCCGCATATCATGATGAACAGCGTCATCTATGCCGGAGTCGATTATGAAGCGATTGTTCGTGAAGCTGAAAAAGAAGCTGATGTCATCGTCTGGGACGGCGGCAACAACGATACCCCCTTCTATTGCTCGGACAAACAGCTGAACATCGTGGTTGTGGATCCTCACCGCCCCGGCGACGAGGTTAACTACTACCCCGGAGAAACCAACATCCATATGGCCGACATCATCGTGATCAACAAGATTGACAGTGCCGACTTTGACGATATCAACGAAGTTCGGGCAAACGTCCGCGAGATCAATCCCAATGCCAAAATCGTCGATGGCGCTTCTCCGCTCACCGTGGATAAACCCGAGATAATCATCGGCAAGAGAGTGCTCGTCGTGGAAGACGGCCCCACCCTCACACATGGTGATATGACTTACGGAGCCGGGATCGTGGCCGTGGAAAAATATGGCTGCGCCGACCTGGTTGATCC
>CAXYWN010000087.1:0-7899 GCA_964292625.1 uncultured bacterium | reverse complement strand
GAGCCCACCAGCGCCCTCGATCCCGAACTGGTCCGCGAAGTGCTGGATTAAGTGAAAGGCGTTGCCAACTCCATAATCCCCCGTAAAGTCGATATGAACAACTTCCTCCAGGATTTGAAGGAAACTTACGGCGCTTCGCTGCGGGGCAGAAACATTGCGCTCAAGCTCGACAACCGCTGCACCGATCCCGTCTATTTCGATGAAGAACGCATCCGCCGCGTGATCACCAATCTGCTGCGCAACAGTTCCGAAGCCATGGAAGACGCCGGAGAGATCAAGATCGTGGCCTCACTTGCCTCAAACTGGCTCCAGATCAGCGTGATCGACAACGGGCCGGGCATCAATGCAAGCGTCACTCCCCAGCTTTTCAAACCTTTCTTCACTTATAATAAACCCAATGGCACCGGGCTTGGCTTGCCCATCTGCCAAAAACTCGTTCAGGAACACAACGGCCGGATGGAATACACCCCCGTGGAACCGCATGGCGCCAGATTCGATATCCGTCTGCCCCAAAACCTGAATTTTTAGCGAACCGACTGCCAAGGCCGTGCCTAACGGGACGACGGACTTATTGATAGCTCCAGAGCGAGCTTGGGTTGCCGGCAAGTAGAAGATTTAATTACAGGCAAAAGTGCCGCCGCCGGTGTTTACCGCCTTGCTGTCAGCCTCTTCAGTTTAAATAATCCTTGTCAAAAAAGCGGAGTTGAATTTATTGGTTATTAAAGAATACTATTTGGACGGTGAAAGATGTCAAGAATATGCGATATATGTGGAAAGCAAGCCCAGGTCGGCAATCATCGCAGCCACGCGCTGAATGCCACCAAGCGTCGTTTTTATCCGAATTTGCATGAAGTACGCGCCATCATTGGCGGCGGAGTAAAGAAAGTTAAAGTCTGCGCCTCATGCCTGAAGGCCAACAAGGTCCGTAAGGCTGTTAGATAAGCGCAACCAATGTCTTCGCGAAACCGATAGACATTTGAAGATCATCGGGAATACGGTATCCGCCTGTTCCCGATTTTTGTTTGGGACAGATTTGGAGTAATAATGAACATTGAAGATATAAACAACCGGGTGATAGAAAGTTCCGCCGTTTTGGACACACTGCGTGCCGAGATCGGCAAGGTGATTGTGGGCCAGTCAGCCGTGATCGACGGTTTGCTGATCGGGCTATTGGCGAACGGACATGTGCTGATCGAAGGGGTTCCGGGCCTGGCCAAGACCCTGATCCTGAGCACTCTGGCCCAAGCTTTCGAGGCCAACTACAAACGCATACAATTCACGCCGGACCTGCTTCCGGCAGACATCACCGGAACTCTGGTCTATAATCAGAAGTCGGGTGAATTCACCCCCAAACAGGGCCCCATCTTCGCCAATTTCATCTTAGCGGACGAGATTAACCGCGCTCCCTCAAAGGTGCAATCCGCGCTGCTGGAGGCGATGCAGGAACGCCAGGTGACGATTGGCGACACCACTTATCCTTTGCCGCGTCCGTTTTTTGTGATGGCCACCCAAAACCCGATCGAGCATGAGGGCACCTATCCCTTGCCGGAAGCGCAGATCGACCGCTTTCTGATGAAGCTGAAGATCAAATATCCCAGTTTCGAGGAAGAGCGGCAGATTCTGGATCGGATGGTGGTGGAGCGGGAATTTAAGGCAGAGCGGGTCTTGCGTCCCCAGGATCTGGAATCAATGCGGGCAGTGATCGCCGACCTCTATATGGAAGAAAAACTCAAGGATTATATCTTGCATCTGATTCAGGCCACCCGGCATCCGGAGCGTTATCCGCGGGTTTCCGCGCTGAACGGTTTGATCCAATATGGCGCATCGCCCCGCGCTACCATCTACCTGGCCCGGGCGGCGAAAGCGCACGCCTATCTCGAGCACCGTGGCTACGTAATCCCGGACGATATCAAGGCTGTCGGGAAAGACGTTTTGAGACACCGCATCATCCTTTCCTACGAAGCCGAGGCGGAACAGGTGAGCACGGAAGAGATTGTGACCCGCATCTTTGAAGAGATTGAGGTCCCGTAAGGAAAGGCCATGCCAACCCGCACTCCGGCGGAAATCCTGGCCAAAATCGAGAGGATCGAAATCCACGCCAGGGGCATCGTAAGCGAGATCTTCAGCGGCGAGTACCACTCCAGTTTCAAAGGACAGGGGCTGGAATTTGCCGAGGTGCGCGAATATCAGAGCGGTGACAATTACCGCGATATCGACTGGAACGTCAGCGCCCGCCTGGGCATTCCTTACATCCAGAAATATCAGGAAACCCGCGAACTCAACGTGTTTTTCATCGTGGACGTTTCTGCCTCCCACAATTTTGGCACCGCCATCGCCCCCAAAAAGGAACGGATCGCTGAAATAATCGCCCTCCTCTCATTTTCCGCGCTTTCCAACCACGACAAGGTGGGTATGATTATGTTTTCCGACCAGTTGGAGAAATATCTGCCCGCGCGAAAAGGGAGGAACAAGGCGTTGGAAATACTCCGGGACGTCCTTTACCTCGAGCCTCAGAGCGCGGCAACTTCTTTGGGCGAAGCCTTCACTTTTGCCAACCGTATCCTCAAAAAACGCTCCGTGATCTTCATCCTTTCGGATTTAATGGATTCCGGATATCAAAAACCTCTGAGGCTGCTGGCGCAAAAACACGATGTGATTGCCATCCAGGTGCTTGACGAGGCTGAACTGACCCTGCCAGACGCGGGAATCCTGAACATCCAGGATCCCGAAACCGGCGAAACGATCTGTGTGAACAGCTCCCACGGCAGCGTCCGCAAAGCCTATGAGGCCAGCGTGAAGAAATATCAGGAAGCGCTGACCAAAGAACTTAAAGCGATGCATGTGGATCACATCCTCATCCGTAACCGCGACTCCCAAGTGAAGGCTCTGCGGGCTTTTTTTGAAGAGAGAAAACGGCGCCGGAGGGTGCGGGGATGAAAAAGTGGATGCCTCTGCTGATCCTGCTTTGGATCGGATTGCTGGGCGCGCAAGGGCTCAGCCAGAAGCTCACAGGCGCTGATGACCTGAGCGTTGGCAACCGCTTTGAGCTGGAAATCAGGTCGGACCAAGCTCTGAAAAGCGTTGTGGTTCCCGACACACTTACTATTTTTCACGTCCTTAACTGGAAACTGATGGAGGACCGGCCGGGAAAAGACTGGCTGAAAGTTACCATCGTTCCCCTTTTCCCTGGATCGCACAGCTTTCCCAGTTTGGAGGTGCGACCGGCTGATTCCGCGGCAGAGCCTCTATTCACCGATCGTTTCCGGCTGAACATCATTCCCGTGCGGGCTCCGGAGGACACGCTTCTGGTGGATATCAAACCTTTGCAAAAATATCCGCTTCAACTGCCCTGGTGGCTCTACTATCTGCTTGCCGGCCTCGCCGCGGCAGTGCTCCTCATATTGCTCCTTCATAAAACTCGCCAGACTGAACCAACAGCAGAAGAAACCGAGAAGCCGCTAATGCCCCTCGTCCCCGATCCAGCCTGGAGGATTGCCCTGAGGAGTCTCGAGGGACTAATCGCCGAGGAGATGATGTTTAATGGCCGGCATAAACTGAATCATTACCGTCTGTCCGAGATTTTGAGGCTGTTTTTGGAGCGCAAATACCGCTTTGCGGCGCTCGAGATGTCCAGTTCCGAGATTGAATGGGTCTCTCAGCGCATCCGGGTGGATTCCGCGCCGGAGTTGAACGCTTTTCTGCAATACTGCGACCGGGTGAAATTTGCCAAATATGAACCCACATGGGAAGAGACTTTGGCGGCCAATGATTGGCTGCGCGCTTGGCTGAGATCCTTTGAGGTTGAGGAAGCGCGGCAGAAAATGGCTACCACCGGAGGCGGCGATGCTTAGATTCGCTCAGCCATGGTGGTTGCTGGCCTTGCTGGTGATTCCGCTTTACTGGCTCTGGCAAACTCGCTGGCTTGCCGCCAAAATTCCGCGGCTCCCCTTCACGCGGATCTCCCTGCTGAGAGAAATCGCCGGTGAAAACCGCTTCTGGAAATACATTTTTCCCGTTCTGCGCGCACTCACTTTGCTCTGTCTGGTGCTGGCGCTGGCTCAACCCCGTTGGGGCACTGGCACACGTGATATCAGCCAACGAGGGGTGGATATCGTTTTGGCGATGGATATCAGCGGCTCGATGCTGGCGCTGGATTTCGCGCCGCAAAACCGCTTGGCGGCGGCTGTTAAAGTGGCGCAGGACTTCATTGCCAGACGTCCCAACGACCGTTTCGGGCTGGTCGCCTTTTCCGAATATGCCCTCACCCAGAGTCCGCTGACCTTCGATCATATCTCAATGCGGGAACAACTTAGCCGTATGGAAGTGAATCAGGAAGCCTCCGCCACGGCGATCGGTCTCGGCCTGGCCAAAGCGGTGGCGCGTCTCAAGGACAGCAGCGCCAAAAGCAAGGTGATTATCCTGATCACAGACGGGGTGAACAACACTGGAGAGATCGACCCGGAAACAGCGGCCAGGATGGCAAAAGCCTTTGATATCAAAGTTTATCCGATTGGAGTGGGGTCCAGCGGTTATGTGGATTTTCCGATCACCGATCCGCGCTTTGGCACTTTTTACCGCAAGATGTTTGTGGATCTGGATATGGCGACGCTGAACAGAGTTGCCCAGATAACGGGCACCGGAACTGCAGCTCAGGCCAGCGACAGCGCTCAGTTGCAGCAGATTATGAACAAGATCGACTCCCTGGAAACGACGGAATATAGCGCCCGCCTGCGTTACATTTGGGCGGAGCAGTTTATGCCTCTGCTCTGGGCGGCTTTCGCTTTTTTGGCATTGGAACTGATTCTGCGCCTGCTGTTTATGCCAGTCTTGCCGGAGTGAGCGGATGAATATCTTCTATCCTGAACATCTCTGGTTGCTGCTCATTTTGGTACCGCTAATTCCGCTGATCGTCCTCTTGGAAAGACGGCGCCGCAGACGCTTCTCCCGCTTTGCCGAGCAACCATTTTATGCCTTGTATCAGAAGCAGTTTTCACCCTTTTCCATGGGGATGAAAGCGAGCCTGGCTGTTATTTCTCTGGCGTTTATCGTCTTTGCCCTGCTGCGTCCGCAATGGGATTATGAAATCCGGGATTTCGAAAGCGCCGGAATGGATATTATGATCTGCCTGGACATCTCCAAAAGTATGGACGCCACGGACATCACGCCCTCGAGGTTGCAGCGCGCCAAACTGCAGATCGGCGCTTTCATCGGCAAGCTCAAGGATGACCGCATCGGCCTGATTGCCTTCGCCGGAGTGCCGACAATGGAATGCCCGCTCACAGACGATTACGAGAGCGCGCTCTTGATGCTGAACGGCCTCAGTACGAACGCCGCCATCCGCGAGGGGACTGATATTGGAGCGGCTTTGGCCCTGGCCGAGAAAGGGTTCACGGGCGCGGGAGGCAGCAACGTGCTGCTGCTGATCACCGACGGGGAGGATCTGCAGGATAGCGCCATCGCCCAAGCCAAGCGGCTCAGCGCGTTGGGTGTGCGGATCTACACGATGGGCGTGGGCACCGAGGAAGGCGTATTGGTAAAGAATCCCAACACCGGCCAGCAGATACTTTCAAAATTGGATGTACCCCGGCTCCGGGAGATAGCCTCCATCGGCAAGGGAGAGTATTTTGCCATCACTCCTGGGCAGGGTGAATTGGACCGCATCCTCCGCTACATCTACAGCGCTGAAAAAGGTCAGGAACGCAACCGTAATATGACCGCCCTCAAAGACCAATACGCGATTCCTGCCGCTGCGGCACTGATCTTGCTGCTGGTGGAAAGTTTGATTTTGCCTCTGCGGAGAAGGAGGAAACGTAAATGAAGCCTAAAAGCCGCCAAATCCTCCGTCGGATTATCGCCGCCATCTGCGTGCTGATCCTGCTGTTCCTGCTGGTGGAACTGCTTTTCCGCAATCGGGTTTTGAAACACTCGTTTGCTTCCGCTGCCTATCAGAGCGGACGTTACCGAAAGGCGGGCGAGACTTGGAACAAACTGCGCAACCCTTCCGATAAAGATCCCATCCCGGAAAACAGCCTGGGCAAAGCGCAGTATAAAAGCGGAAAATATGACGCCAGCGAAAAAAGCCAGGCCGAAGCTTTGAAACAAAACAAAAACTCCTCCCAATTCCATTATGACCGTGGCAACGCGCTTTACCGCGGTCAAAAGCTGGATGAAGCTCTCAAAGCCTACCGTGCCGCGATGCTGCTGGATCCCAACGATCAAGAGGCCAAATCCAACTACGAATTGGTTCTGAACCGCAAGGGCTACAAACCGCCTCCGCCGCCGGACGAGAAGCCCTCACCCGAGCAGAAACAGGATCAGGAAGAGAAACAAACCGAGCAGGGGCCGCAGTCTGAGGAAGATCAGGAAAAGTTCCGTAACCAACTGGACGCTCTGGACCAGCAGGAGGCGCGGGACCGTCAGGCACGGCGGCAACAAGACAAAAAAGGAGTGGCCGACAAATGGTGGTAAAAAAGAGCTTATTGTTACTGCTGGCAATCTTGAGTTGCACAGTGCTGGCAGCCCAGAACGTGAAGGTTTCAGCTTCCCTGCGCAACAGCACGATTGGGCTTTCCGACCAGTTGCAGGTGGATCTGGAAGTCAGCGGCGATAAAAAGATTGATCTGGCGGCTCCCTCCGCGCCTCAGATTCCCAGCTTCAGTTACCGCAATGTACTGAGCAGCTCATCGAGTCAGACCTCCTGGATTAACGGCAGTTTTTCGAGTTCGCACACCAAAACTTTCACCTATGTCTATTTGCCTCAGAAGACAGGTTCGTTCAGAGTTCCGGGCTTTCAGCTCAGGATCGGCGGCCGGGATTACAGCACACCCGACCTCAGCGTGAAGGTGGAAACGGCGCCTTCTCCGCCTCAGCGGCAAAACAGCTATGATCCCTATTACGACCCTTTCGGAGGGGTTTACCCGGACCGCAGCCGCAGCCAGGGCGAATCCCAACTGCTCTGCATTCCGGAAAGCCAGAGTGTTTGGCTGGGCGAACCGGCCATCGTTTCCTATTATATTTACACCGATCAGCGGGTGGAATCCTTCTTCTCGGAGACCGAAAAAGACTTTCCCGGCTACGGAAAATCAATTTACGAGCAGCCTCAAAACCTTAATTATGAGGATGTTCAGTACAAGGATAGACGCTTTCAGCGCGCTCTGATCAAACGCTCGGTGATATTTCCCCAGGCGGAGGGACGCCTGCAAATGCCCATCCTCACCGGCAAGATCCAGTTTTCCGGCTATTACAGCTATCTGAACCGCAATATCGATTCCTCACAGGCTTTTATCAACGTAAAACCGCTACCGGCGAGTAAACCGGCAGGCTTCACCGGCGCCGTGGGAAAATTCAGCGCCAGCCAGAGCTATTCATCTTCCAAAGTTACCTTGGGCGAGGCTTTAACCTGCACCATTCAGATCACCGGAAGGGGAAATTACAGCCAGTTCACTTCCCCTGCGTTTCCGGCGGTGGTGAAGTGTCAGATATCGGGGCCCAGCGTGGCGGATCAGATGCGCAATCCGATTGAGGGAACACGCCAGATCATCTACACTCTGTTGCCTCGTGAAACCGGGGAATTCACCCTGCCCGGAGTCACTTTCAGCTGGTTCGACACTCTCAGCGGAAGTTATAAGACTTTCAAGGGAGCGCCTATGACAGTCAGAGTGCGGCAGGGCAACGTTTTATCTTACTTCTCCGGTCTTCTGGAAGGGGACCAGCCAAAAACTCTCAGTCCCTTGCTGAATCGCACTTTCTATCCGGATTTCCGTACCTACGGTTCTCGTCCCTGGTTCTGGCTGATTCTGGCTGCCTGCCTGGTTTCGCTGCTGGTTTCCGGCTTCCTGGCTTATGAAAAACGTCTGAGCAGGGAAGATCCCGCCGCCTTTGCCCAAAAGACCGCCAACC
>CAXYWN010000086.1:0-8156 GCA_964292625.1 uncultured bacterium | reverse complement strand
GAACGTTAGCGAGGTGCCGGACCGGACGGGAACCCCACGTTAGTTGGTTTTCTCACAACTCCAAAAGAACCTAGCCCTCCCCGGGAAAACCGACAGGTTTTCCCGGTGAGGGCTAGGTAAATACGACGTATTTCCGCAATGTCTTCCATACGAGAAGCTGCTGCATCGGTCTGTCGCCCACAAGGGGCTCGGATGTCGTCCTGACGGTGGTTACGAGGGGCTTACGCACCCTCGCTATCGGTCTGTCGCCCTACGGGCTTTACGGGAATGGAATCGATAAAGGAGGTAAAAAATGGAATACGGATGACAGGATCGGCAGGATTTCCAGGATAAATTGATGTAGGGGTTTTCGGCGGAAAACCCAAGATGAGAGGATCGGCAGGCTCAGATGGGACAATATGACTGGCTGAGCGGGTCAAATAAGCAGAATAAGCTCAAATAAATACCCCTGCTTATTTATAGATTCTGCGTCACGCATCTCCGGCTCATGCGGCTAAAATCCCGATAGGCTATTCCCAAAGAATGCACCGGAAACAGCCTGATTTGGTTTTACATATCTAACAGCCTCGAAACGTGGTTCAGCCCTAATGAAAAAAACTAAGCTTGACAGGATAACCCTGCCTAAGAGGCTTGCAAAAAGATATTGGAGTAACCGTGAACATACCTTATTCACCCACTCTCAAGAACATGATCGACCGCACCTGCGAGCTTTATGGCCACCGTCCAGCCCTTTCCACGGTGGATGGCCAGCCCGTGACCTATCGCGAATTGCGCGAGCAGATCGACGGCCTGATCCGGATGATGAGCGAGCGGGGCATCGTCAAGGGCGACAAGGTGGCGATTCTGAGCCAAAATATGCCGAACTGGGGCATTGCCTATCTGGCCATCGTCTCCATGGGCGCCGTGGTGGTGCCAATCCTGGTTGATTTTCACGTGAACGAAATCCTGAATATCCTGCGTCATTCGGAGGCGAAAATGATCTACGTTTCCGGTGCCCAATACGATAAAATCGGCTACGCGGACCTGGATCAGAACATCACGCTGGTGGCGCTGGACAACTTTGATCCTCTGGAACACAAGGTCCCGCGTGAAGGGCTCGGCGGGATTATGTATGAGCCGCTGCAGCAACTGCAGAAACTCCGAAACTGGGCCATGAAAGCAGTGGGACTGATCAATACCAAGGTGCAGGAAGACGACCTCGCCTCGCTGATCTACACTTCCGGGACCACCGGGCTTTCCAAGGGCGTGATGCTCTCCCATAAAAACCTGGTGATGAACGCATGGGTGACCACGCAGTTTCAGCCCATGAACGATCAGGACCGCCTGGTCTCCGTTTTGCCGCTTTCCCATACCTACGAATGCACGGTGGGTTTCATCATTCCTATGATGGGCGGCGCCTGCGTCTATTATCTGGAAAAACCTCCCACGGCGAGGGTTTTGGTGCCGGCCATGCAAAAGATAAAGCCGACCATGATGCTGACCGTACCGCTGATCATCGAAAAGATTTTCAAAATGCAGATTCATCCGCAGCTCACTTCCAATGCGGTGTTTAAAGCTATGTACAAGATGCCGCCCGCCCGGAAATTACTCCACAAAGTGGCCGGGAAAAAACTGATGAAGACTTTTGGCGGAGCCATCCATTTCTTCGGCATCGGCGGCGCCCTGCTTTCCTATGACGTGGAGCGTTTTCTGAACGAGGCCGGCTTCCCTTACGCCATCGGCTACGGGCTCACGGAGACTTCACCTCTGATCGCCGGCAGCAATCCGGCCAGCGTGCGTTTCCGCTCCACTGGCCAGACTTTGGAGAATCTGGAAGTTCGGATCGATAATCCCGATCCCAAGACCCGCATCGGCGAAATCCTGGTGAAGGGCGAAACCGTTATGAGCGGCTACTACAAGGATCCCCAGCGCACCGCGGAAGCTTTCACGAAAGACGGATTTTTCCGCACCGGCGACCTCGGCATCCTGCGTAAGAACCGCTATCTTTACATTATCGGCCGCTGCAAAAACGTGATTGTGGCAGCCTCCGGAGAGAATATTTATCCCGAAGAGGTGGAGAACAGAATCAACGAAAATGAGGCCGTTCTCGAGTCCCTGGTTTTGAGCGTGGCAGACCAGATTACCGCACGCGTTTTCCTCAACCCCGAGTACCTGGAAAAACACTTCCATCCCCAGAAAATGGGCAGCGCGGAATATGCGCGGCACATCCAAATCCTCCTGGAAGAGATCAAAACCAACGCGAATCAGAACCTCTCGGTCTTTTCACGGATTATAAAGATCAGCGAACAGCACGAACCCTTCGAAAAGACCGCCACTCAAAAGATTAAGCGCTTCCTGTATCAATAAAGTTTTCCGGGTTGACTGGAACGCGTCTTGCATCTGATTAGGATAAGAATATCCGCCTGACGCTCTCTCTGCGTATCGATGTGACAGGCGTGAATTGGGGAGGATGGATGACACGCATCAAAATAATATGCCTGATTCTTTTGATAGCCACTGGGCTTGGTTTTTTAGCGGCGGGGCCGAACAGCCTGAACCTCGACGGGATCAGCTTTGACCTGAACGTAAGTGCCGACAAGCGGGTGGGCGAACTGAGCTATCCCCGTCTGAATTTTTCCGTCTCCGGTCAGAACTATGCGGATAGCTCTGTGATCGTGTTTTCCTCGCCGGAGCTGGACCTCACGGTGAACATCTCACCGCGGGGACAATACGCCGCCAAAGCTTATCTGTTCAGCATCAGGGCAGATTTCAAACAGGAAACTTATCTCCACGAACTCTATCTGAGCATGGACAACCCCCAGTCACCAGTCAGCGCCGAGCTAAAGGGGATCGAAGCCATCCAGTCCGGCGATCCTTCCCGCAACCGCACCATCATGCCCTTCATGGACAAAGTGGTGGAATACGTCAGCGGGGACCAGCGCTTTTGGCTTGTGGCTTCCGGCTATGCGGAATGTGAGGGAGTGGAAGGCATGAGTTCCAAAAACATCGCTCTCTACGATTACCGGGGACATTTTTTCCGCCAGTTTGACCAGACCACCCAGCACAACAGCATCCTGCGCAATGCAATGTATAAAACCGCCGGAAGCACGCACCGCTGGGGCTTTCTGCTCTTCACCGAAAAGCCGGTGCTGCTGGATCTCAATCGGTGGCCGGGCGATCGCAAAGCAGCCGTGTGCATCAGCAACGACGCCGACGGGGAAATTTTGGGACGCCTCCAGGCTTCATTCGAAGGCAGCAGCAAACCGGCCAATTCGCGCTATTACACCAAAGGCTTCTTCGCCCGCGACATCCCTATCTCCACCACCATTCACGGTGTGAACCAACCCGCCCTGGGCAATATGTGGAGCCTCATCCAAAGCCATGGCAACCGCATCGGCTGGCATACCTATACGATGCTCGCCGATCCTCCCGGAAGCAACGAACAGGCCCTGCTCCACGATCTTGTGGGTTTCAACATCCGAAGCTGGATCGACCACGCTGTGCCCTTCAATCCGGAGGACATCGCCTACAACGGACTCTTTCCTGACAGCCTGCACTTCGTGGCCGACGTCATTAACCAGAGCAACATCGATTACATCTGGCCTGGCGAGACTCCCAACACCAATCCTTTCAACGCCTACGACGAGGCATGGCGCCTGCCCCATATCGTTTATGAGGCCAAAAGTTTCACCAAGCCGATCTGGTTCTTCGGCCGCACCAGATGCGAGGTCTGGGAGTATTACGGCGGCTACAACGCACTGAGCATGAAATATATGATGACCCCGGACAATCTCGACGCCCTGATCGCGGCCCGGGGCCTGAATATTTCCTACACGCACCTCTGCCAGTCCCAATCCGCCGCCGCTTATAGCTTTTGGCAGCTCTCCCCCACGGGTGATTACGAGATTCGCGACGAGGTGGACGACATGCTGTTGATGCTGGATCATTACCGCAGCCACCGGGGACTGTGGATAGCGCCGCTGGAGGATATCTTCGACCGGATGCTTGATATCGAGGAAGTGAGGATTACATCTGTGGAGCCCACGGATCAGGAACACATCCTCCGTGTGAACCTGGCCAGTGGCGCGGCGCGGGATATTGCGGAGCTCAGCCTGTCCTATAAAGCGGATACCTATGCAATTCAGAACTTTCCCGCCGGCGGTGGACACAGCCTCTTTCTAACCGATTTTCCCGCTGGCGGCGAGGTGCCAGCCTCGCTCTATAATGTGCATTATCAGGGCGGACAGCTCTGGGTGCAGAAATCCTACAATCTGCCTGTGGAACCGATGCGCGTGGATATCTACAACATCCGCGGGCAAAAGGTGTTAAGCCAGGATTTCTCTGCCAATCAGACGGAGATAATCCTGCCCTTTGCCGATAAGGCCTCGGGGATATATTTCGCGCTTCTGAAGCCCGCAAAGGGACCTCAAGTGATGCTGAAATTCAACGTGGTAAAATAGGGGAAAACCAGACTCAGTCTTTGATCCGGATGGTGACTCCGCCGTAGAAGGAGATTCCCGGCTGAGGCACGTAGGCATAGACAGAATAGCTTTCATTGAGGGCGTTGCGAACGGTGAAGTGGGGGGTGAGAGTCCAGCCCTTGACCTCGATATTTGTGGAAGCGCCCAAATCCAGCAAAGTGTAGGCCGGCAGCGGTTCTACAAGGTTATCCGGAGTGGTGAATTGTTCTCCCGTAAAACTGTAAACACTCCAGAAATTGAGCAGTGGCCAGCTCAGATCCAGTTTCAAAGTGTAGCTCTGAGCGGGCGTGTACATCAGCCGGGGAGCGCTTTCCAGAGGATGGGAGCTGAGGTCCAAAGCTTCGGTGAAGAGCGCCGAAGCGGCCAGTTTCAGCCATTCAAACGGATCGCAGCCAGCCTCGAATTCCAGGTTGCTAATCCTTGCCTGGCCTATGTTCAGAGGTTTCCAGACGTTGCCAAACATCTGCACCTGGCGCCACTGGATCAGGTTGTCGATCAAGTTTCTGTGGTAGGCGCTGCGCAGGTGAAAGCTGTTCAGCCGGTTTTCCAGCCAGATTTGTCCACCCCGGGATTTCTCGCTGGCGAGCTCCGGATTGCCGATGGCCTGTGAATCTCCGCGCCAATAAAGGTCATAGGGGGAAGGCAGCGCGAATGAGGTACCCAAAGTGCCGCCCAGAGTGGTTTCCAGATAGCCAAAATGCTTGAGGCTGCCCTCCAGGCGCCAGCTGAAATTGTCTCCTCCTCCCGCGCGGTCATAGCGCAAGGCTCCCGCTCCGCTGTAAATCAGTCCTCTGCGATCCAGTTCCAAGCCGCTTTTGAAGCTGACGTTGGCGAAATTGGCGTTGTGATCCAGGTCGTTGGCGGGCATCAGGAGATTTTGGTTCTGATAGGTCTCATAGCCCATTTCAGCTGCCAATCCGGTGTTCAGTGTGATTCCCCGACCGAGGTCGAGTTCGCGCCCCAGGCTGCCTCTCAGGCCGCTGCCCATCAATTTTTGCCGGTATTGGGAGAGGAAAACCGCAAGCGGGGCCCGGGTGTTGTCATAAAGGGTGCGGTCGAGATTCAGCCACGCGAGCCAGTCTGCGTTCAGCCCCCAAAGCGGTGAACTCAGGGTCAGCCGGTTGCGGCTGGCGTAACCTTCCAGAAAGGCGTGGCGATAGACATCTGAAAAGTTGACTGTGCCGGGCAATTGGCGATGAAAGGTCGTGTAATCCGTCTGCAGACTGAGCCGGACCTGGCGCAGCAGGGTGGAAACAGAGGCGGACAGAGAGTTCTGGCGCTTGGCGTTGTTTTCGCGGATGGCCAGGCTGTCCTGTGCCCACCAGTCCGGGATTTGGTAAGCAAAATCGTTGTCCGTGTCCAGCAGGGAAGCGCTCAGCCTCAAGTCCCAATTGGAGCGGGCGGTCCCGAAGGCCAGCGCGGTTTTGGCATAGCCGAAGGAACCCAGTTCAGTGCTCAGGGAAAAGTCCTTGCCACCGGCTTTCTTGCCCTGTTTGGTGCGGATATTCAGGATTCCGCCGATGGCCGAGCCACCGCCATAAACAGAGGCGTTGTTCTTGATGAGTTCGATGCTGGCGATGTTTTCCGCGTCGATCAGAGAGAGGTCATAGCTTTCGCCGCCGGGGTTGAGCGCCACGCTGTCCACAATGATGAGGCTGTGCCGGGCGAGCGTTCCCAGTATCGATACACCCTGGCTTTCCCCAGCCAGACGGACGTCGTTGCTGCGGATGGCAGGGCTGGAGGTCACCACGTCTCCCGCCGAATAGTAATGCCGGTCGGGATCGATGGGCAGGGTCACGCGGTCTGCCGGTGGAGAGAAAAAGTCCCAAGCGCTTTCGCTCACGGTGATTTTGGGCAGAAGCACCGGCTCAGGTTCGAGTATCACGCGGGTTTTAATCTCAGTCACAGCGAGGGTCAGGGGCCGGTATCCCAGCCGGCTGAAGGACAGTGAATCCGCTTCCGTGCTGATTCGGAAGTTTCCCTCTTCGGAGCTGTAAACTTTTGTCACACTATCGAATATCAATACAGAAGAAACGGTTTTTCCGGAAGGATCGACGATTTTGCCCTGCAGAATAACAACGCCGGCGCCAAGGATAGCCGTCGTCGCCAAGAGGAGCAAGAGGATGAGGGACTTTTTCACGAATTGCCGGGATAGAGGAGATTGGGCTTGCCGCTGGCGGGATTGATCATCGTCTGAAGTTCCATACCAAAGAGTTCCTTCAGCAGCCCGGGACACATCATTTCCTCCGGAGTTCCGCTGCCCAGCACCTGTCCCCGGGTCAGAAACACCATCCGGTCGGCGAAATTGGCCCCCAGATTGAGATTGTGGGAAATCAGCAAAATACCTCTGCCGCTGTTGCGGACGACCCCGCGCAACATACCCATGATCTCCACTTGGTGGTTGATATCCAGTTGGGAAAGCGTCTCATCCAAACAGATGTAGGGTGTGTTCTGAGCCAGCGCCCGGGCGATTAGCACCCGCTGTTTTTCGCCGCCGCTGAGCTGGGAATAGAAACGTTCGGCCAGGTCGCTGAGTTGAAGCTGTTCCAGAACCTCGTCCACGGCCTCCAGATCGGCGGGGAGCCAGCTCTGCATCAGTCCCAGATAGGGATAGCGGCCCATCAGCACGATGTCCCGCACCGGATAGTCAAATTGAAACACACTTTCCTGGGGCACGAAGGCGATCAGACGCGCCAGTTCGGACCGTTTGTAGGAGCTCAGAGGCTTTCCGAAGAGGCGGATTTCGCCGCTCAGCGCCGGCAGGAAGCCCAGCAGCGCGTAAACCAGGGTGGATTTGCCCGCGCCGTTGGGGCCCACCAATACGGAAAATTCCTCCGCTCCCAGGCTCAGGTCAAGTTCCCTGAGCACCAGCTCGGTGTCGTAGGCGCAGCTAAGGTTTTTTACTTCGATCATTTGTTTTCTCAAGGCATAATTTCTGGAGGCGGGCAAATCTGTCAATAGCGGTTCGCGCGCCAGAGATTTTCCTTGCCTCGGATAGCATAGTAAATTACTATGTATTAAAAGAACGATTCAAGGAGCAGAAATGGCTGTCAGCACAAGGACTGAATACGCGCTCCGGGCCCTCTTGGAGATCCCGACGAAAGAATGCGTGTCCACTAATGTCATCTGCGAGCGCCAAAATCTGCCCAAAAGGTATGTGGTGCACATTCTTCGCGCCCTCAAAAACGCTGGATTGATCCTCAGCAGTCCCGGATCCCTGGGAGGTTACACCCTGGCCCCGCCGCTCGATCAGATCAGCCTTTACGACATAATGGACGCGGTGGACGACCGCAGCATGGAATTGGATTGTGAGAGGGGCAAGCAGTTTTGCTTGGGCGAGAACTGCGGATTGAAGCCAATCTTCAGCGAACTGGCCGCCAAACAGCGCGAGCTTTTCCAAAACTACAGCCTGTCCCTCATCGCCAAAAGAATTAAACAGGAGAAAAAATGAAGCCCGGAAAGATATACTTTGACAATTGCGTGACCACGCCTCTGGCGCCTGAAGCGCTGGATGCCATGCTGCCCTATTTCAGCGATAAATTCTGGTTTCCCGGCACCTTTATCACCACTGGCGAGGCCACCAATTCCGCCCTGGAAGAGTTTCACGCCGTCATCGCCAAAACTCTGAATGCAGCCGCGGAAGAAATCCATTTCACCTCAGGCGGCACCTTGGCTAACAATATCGCCATCAAGGGT
>CAXYWN010000085.1:0-8196 GCA_964292625.1 uncultured bacterium | reverse complement strand
ACGAAAACCCCAAAATCGGGATACCCAACAAGAGGGAAGGCGGTGGCTTCAGCCACCGTCCCCCCGTTATCCGCGGCAATAACAAGACGATGTCCGGAGCTTTCAAGCTCCGGCCCCTCACTCAGAAACATCCGGATAAAGCCCCCAATCATCATGCCGCAGATACGCTCCGGCTTTGTCCCCAAAACGCTTGATCTCATCATCATAGCTCTGCTCGCGGTGATGCTCCTCCTGGTTGAAGATGTAGTTTTTGGTCTGTTCCAGTTGGGATCCGCTCACCGTATAAATTTGATAACCTTCCTGCCAATTCAGTTTGTGGGCGTGGTTTTTCGTCCTGCCGGTTGAACCAGTAGGCGCTGCCACCCTTGATTGCCTGCACGGATTGGGACAGGGATATATGGCGGGGCAAAAAAGCCAGGATGTGCACGTGGTCCCAGACCCCGTTGATCAGCACCGGAGTGCCGCCGATCTTTTTGATGATCCCGCCCATGTAGGCAAACAAGGCCTGACGCAGCTTGGGGTGAATCGTTCGGGCGCGTTTTTTGGTGGAAAAGATGAGATGGTAGAGCAGAAAACTGCTGGTCGATCCGGACATGTTTGTTCTCCTTTAGGTTATTCTTGCCGGTGGCTAAAGCCAACCGGAGATCGTCTTTGCCTTCATGCTGTTTTCGGGGACGGTGGCTGAAGCCACCGCCTTCCGTCTTGTGGGGTGGGATTCGACGGTAGATGTGTGACAGGTTTTATTATTATCGCTTTTGTTGGATTAAATAAGTTACACGTAAGCTTTCTATTGTAATCTTCATAAAGACCAAAGGCCAAAGCGCCAAAGACCAATCAAAAAACAGCCCTGGCTACCCGAAACCCGACACTGCTGCCCCTGCCGCCGGGACCGGAGTTGGAGCGGTAGGCCACCCGACAGAGGAAGTCGTTGAAGTACCAGGAACCGCCACGCAAGACGCGGTTAGAGCCCGAATCTGCTCCTTTCGGATCAGAGCCTTGGATCTTTTTGTTATAGCCGCCCCAGTCCCAGCACCATTCCCAGACGTTGCCGCTCAGGTCGTAAAGGCCAAGCTCGCTGGGGGCTTTGGTTCCCACGGGATGGGTCTTGTTACCGGAGTTATCTCTATACCAGCCAACAGACTTGAGGTCATTGGAACCGGCATATACATAACCTTTACTCTGCGTCCCTCCCCGAGCGGCAAATTCCCATTCCGCTTCCGTGGGCAGGCGATAGCCGTTGGCGCTCCAGTCGCAACTCACCTCCACCTGCCTGAATAAGCCCCGCTTCATTATTGAATAACAGGCTTTCAGCCCTTCTTTCAAGCTGCGCCGGTTGCAGTACTCCACCGCATCGAACCAGCTTACAGTATCCACCGGAAGATCGTCACCCTTGAAGTAAGAAGGATTGGAGTCAATCACCTTGCGCCATTCTGCTTGAGTTATCTGATATATGCTCAGCCAGAAACTGCTGACTTTTACCTCATGCACTGGTTTTTCATTATCAGCGCCGTCATTTGATCCCATCAAGAAAGTGCCGCCTTCAACCAGAACCATGCCATTTTTAAGTTCCGCGGGCACAGTTTGGCCCACGGGAGGCGGATCGCTGATCCTGGTAGTTGGGATGGAATTATTGAAACTGATAGGAATGACGGAAGCGCCAGCGGGGACTCCGAATCCTAAAGGGCGGGCGTTCAGGTCTTTGACTGTGATTGACCGCAGCAGCCCGATGGTCTGTTCAGAGATATGAGGATAAACTTCTCTTGGATCCGGCATTTCTTCCGTGACGATCTTGTGCTGGATTATGTATTCGCTGTCGGTGTCAGCGTTGAAAGGCAAACGCCCGCTGAGCATTTCGTAAAGCACCACTCCAGCGGAATAGATGTCGCTACGCTGGTCGATTTCTTTGGTGGCCAGCACCTGCTCGGGACTCATATAGTGCATGGTGCCCAGCCTGGTGCCGGTGCGGGTTAAATGCCCGTCTGTCAGCAGCCGGGCTATTCCGAAATCCATCATCAGCACATGGTCGTTGTTGTCGGGATCGACCATGACGTTGGAAGGTTTCACATCGCGGTGGATGATGCCTTTGGAATGCGCATATTCCAGCGCGGCGGCTATCTGGTTGAAAATCCGTAGCGTCCGCTGTTCCGGGATGGGGCCCGTGCGGTTGATAATTTCGCGCAGAGTGATTCCCGGAGCGTATCCCAGCACCATATAAAAGTCCCCGCCCTCCTCGAAAAAAGACAGCAGGCCAACGATGTTGGGATGCGTCAGCCTTGCCTGGATGCGGGCCTCATTTCGGAAGCGGACGGCAAATTCCGCGTCCTGCGTGAGCTGGTGGTTAAGCAGTTTGATCGCCACTTCCCTGTCCAGCATGGTTTCGTGAGCCAGCCAGACCTCTCCCATGCCGCCGCTGCCAAGCTGGCGGATGATCTGATAATCGCGGACTCTCGTCCCTGGATTTAGTTCCATTCTTGCTCCCTAAGTTAGAAAATATTTATCTGTTCATCTTTGCTGAGATGGAACAGCCTGGTTACCGGGAGGGGAATCGGCAAACGTTTTAACTGCAATCAACCCTCTTACGTCATATATGTTTTAGGGGTGTTTTACCGCCCAAATAGTTTATAAGTTTTTCGGACAAAAAGTGTCTGTGGCAGTCGTTATAATCTGCTTCGTAGCAGGTTAGAGCAATCCTGCCTTTTTCTTGCAGCAATGCTCCAAGTTGCTTGATTTCCTCGGTCTTGTGCGGCAACAACTCGTCCCGATAGGTGCGAAACAGGTCTTTCCGGTCGGGAATGTCTTTTCTATAGTTCTTGGGTATGCCCAATTCCGGAACATGCAGATAATCGATGTTCAAAAGTCCACATGCTATTTCCAGGTGCGTTCCGATAAACTCTTTTTTCATGCTATGGCTGTTTGCCCGCACATCAACCAAGAGTTTTATCCCGTTTTCAAAGAGTAGGAGCAGGTACTTTTCCAGACTTCTGCCCTGATAGCCAATTGTGAACAGACTTGAAGTATCAAAATGAGGAACGTGGTTTTTCACTTGGAGAAGTTCCTTTTCTGACAGCAAGTCGGCTGTATTGATGCTGTTTACCGCAAAGCGGGGATATTGGACGTAGATCTTGCGCATGAGTTCGCGGGAACTGAGCCCACCAAACCGGGACAAGGTTTCATCCAGCGTCGTCTTTCTTGCTGCGGGAAAGGGTGGAACAGGTTCGCCTGTCCGGCTGTATTGATCTTCTGAGCATCGCAGCAGGTTTTCCCGACAAAGGTACTCAAGATCATGTTGCAACGTGATAGAATAGGGGCCGTGTTGATAGGGAATGAACTCATAGCTGGGTTTATCACTTTCAATACACGCCATAAACTCAAGTTGCTGAAGCTCGAGTTCTTCCAGTTGCTTCATCTCGGAGACGAGGTAAAGCAATTCTTTTTGCCTATTATAGAGCATCGTTCTGATCCTCCTTTTCTCTGCAAACAGCTTATTTTCTCATTTCTTTCTTGTCAAGATGGTTTTTTATTCTTGGATCACTTTGTAATGAATCTCATATTGCAAAAACCAGAAAGGCAAGTTCTGGAAACCTCCTTTCTGGTTAAGAAGAGCGAATCAGCAGCCTGGATTGCCCAGGCCGCCATAAGGATCAGTGTACGATCAGAAGTTTTTCCGTCCCTTTGCTTTGGCCTTGTTCCCAAGCGATAAGATAGATCCCGGCAGCAAGGCGGTTTCCGGCCTTGTCTTTCGGTTCCCAAGTGATCTCAGTCCCAGCTTTGACAGGGATTGTCTCGACCAACTGGCCCTTCAAGTTAAAAACCTTGAGCTCAATTTGCTCGCCTGCCTTACCGGTGATAAGCATCCTAACCTGGTCATATACGGGATTTGGATAAAGCTGCAGGGTTTGAGTAAGCGCGGCAAAATCGTCCTGCGCCTCTGTGGTAGGTGAGAGAATGAAATTGGCTGTTCCCAGAGAAGTAATCTGGGTTGTATTGTAGTAGAAATTGGCGAGCGCGACGTTGGTAACAGTTATCGCAGAGCCGTTACCGATGGCACGGAATAACAGCTTCAGCAAGGTTCCTGAACCCGTAAATCTGGTATCTGCTTCACAACTGACAGACACGATACCGGGAGAGGTCAAAACCACGTTTGGTTCCAAGTCTTCACTGAGGGTCCCGGTTGTTTCGATGCCAACAAATTCGAGTTTGGCTGGATCGAAATTGATATCAAACTGATAGTTGATCACATTCCAAGTAGGCAAAATATAGGTGGTACGCAATTCTGTGATGCCTGTCTGCTGATAGCCGAGATGCATTACATTGGTCATACTTATCTGGCTTTGAGCCAGAGTGGCAACTGGAGATACGACGTTCACCATCAGATAATGGGTGTTGGTTACGGCGCCGGTATTGTATTGCATATCAAGTATATCGAACAAAACTTCGCCCGCGTCCAGAGGCAGAAATGTGAATGTGGCCAGGGTTCCGCCGCCGACCAGGGGATTTGGCCCGTTCCAAGTAACCAGCAAATTTCCAGGCTCGGTTTCGGTAACCGTTAAGGCGCCTTGCGCTGAGATGCTGTTGGCGGTGCTAGAGCCGACATAATCAACATAAGTATGATCGTAAAAGAGAGTGAATTCATAGTGATTCACGTTCCAAGAACCAAGCAGGGGATTGGTGATCACCGAGAGGGTGAAATTGTTGCCAACAGTTTCTCCGCCCGCAGCTTCAAGCTTGATGCGGGTGTTGGCAATGCTGTAATTCTCCGGGATGCTGTTGATGATGGCTGAATTCCAGTTATTGAAAGTGCTGCTGCCAGGGTTAATATTATTGATGTAATAGAATCCGTTGTAGGAGCCGCTCCAGCCGAAGTTGAAGTGATAGTAGTTGTCTGGGTCATAACCATCGACCACAAAGGCATGCCCACCTGCCCCGGATCCGCTGTAATACATGGGACTGCCGTTATCCAACTGGGCCTGTAGCAGTGAGTTCCACTGAGCATCGGAATAGGATGCACGACCCTGGTAGCTTGCCTGCGGATAACGAAAATTGTTGGCCATAGCCCAGGCGGCGTCGGTACTTTGGGCACCGGAGCCATCAATCGCGTAGTTCATTTCCACCGCCACGCCGCAGTGATAGAGCAAAGTGGCGACAGGAATATTGGAAGAGCCAACTGAATTGGGCATTTGGTCCCAAAGATAGGTGGCGCCGCCGAAATTCGCGCTCTGGTATCCGTATCCGGAAGCGTAGTACGTATTGTTTCCGACTCCAGTGGTGGGGTGGTTCCAGTATTTCATCACCATGCCCATGGCGGTGGCGACGCAGCCGGCGTAAACGTGGCCTCCCGGGCCAGCTTGATCGACCGGGCAAAGTTCGTTGTAAGGCCAGCCCTGGTCCCAGTTTGTGGACATCAAAGGTGCGATGGAGCGGTCTTGCCGGATATCCGGATTCCAAGTGCCTGACAAGAGTTCCTGCCAAAGGGCGCTGTTATCTGTCAGCACAGTTTTGGCCCTCACCAATTCTTCTATCTGGGCGGCATAAACTTCCATCCATTCAATAAACGCGGGAGGGAATGATTGCAAGTTATGGTTTTTCTGGGGGTTATAAGCCAGAATAGGAACAGCATTGTCGTCGGCTGAAACCAAGGCAAAGCCATCGTCTCCAAAACTGACCAGATAAAGCCTGGGCAATGACGTTCCAGACCTGTCCTGATCTGTGGGGCAATCGTAAAAAGCGCCTTCCCGGAATCCTTTTATCATCGCAGTGGCAGTTATATCCTGCCCGTATCGGCATGATATCCAGGCGCGGGCTGCCTGGGTCGCTTCTGTGGGACTGACAAATTCAGCGGCGGCGGGCATCGCGAGCAGCAAAGCCAGCAGGCTCATTATAAGGGCTATCTTGGTTTGATTAAGAAATCTCATTCTTCCTCCATCTGGGTCAGTATAAAGCAATAATCATTCCAAGCCCTCTTATTTCCAGACCTGTATCAAGGACAAAACCGGATAATGACAGCATAATCTTGCGTGTGATTCCCTCCTGATATGCGAAACACCGTCCAGAAGGCTGATAGCTGGTAACACGCAAAAAGGCGGGACAAAATCCCGCCTTTCTGCAATTGTTAAATGTAAGTTGCTTAGCTTAGAACCTCAGATGCGCAAAGGCTTTGTTGGCCTCGGCCATCTTGTGGGTATCCTCGCGTTTTTTGATGGAAGCGCCTTCCTTTTTGTAAGCGGCCATCAGCTCGGCGGCGAGTCTTTCGATCATGGTCTTTTCGCTGCGGGAGCGGGCATAGCCGATCAACCAGCGGAACGACAGTGCGCGACCGTTTTTCTCGTTCACTTCCGTGGGTATTTGATAGTTGGATCCACCCACGCGGCGGGACACGACCTTGACCATCGGGCGAACGTTGTCCAGAGCTGTTTTGAATACTTCCAGCGGGGGCTGCTTGGTCTTTTCTTCGATGATATCAAAAGCACCATAGACAATCTTTTCGGCGATACTCTTCTTGCCTTTTTTCATCAGGCAGTTCATGAACTTGGAGAGCACCACGTCATTGTATTTGGGATCTGGAAGAACTTCACGGACGACAGCTTTTTTCTTTCTTGGCATGCTTCATACCTCCGTTTATTTCTTTGCCTTGGGGCGCTTGGTCCCATATTTGGAACGTGAATTGACGCGTTTTTCGACTCCGGAGGAATCGAGGGCTCCGCGCACAATATGATACCGGACACCGGGAATGTCTTTGACACGGCCACCACGAACCAGCACGATGCTGTGTTCTTGCAGATTGTGGCCTTCTCCACCGATGTATGCTGTAACTTCAAATCCGTTAACCAGACGGACACGGGCGACTTTACGCAATGCCGAGTTCGGTTTTTTGGGCGTCGTCGTGTAAACACGAGTGCATACTCCGCGCCTTTGCGGACATCCCATAAGCGCCCTGTTCTTCTTTTTCTTCTCGATCTCGGTTCTGCCTTTTCTAATCAATTGATTGATGGTTGGCACTGATTTACCTCCATGGTATTATATGTTATGGTTTAATAATCGTAGAAATCGTCCGTTTCCTCATCATCTCTGGAGTGAGCAAAGCGGTCGATGATCTGGGCTACCGTTTCACCGTCGTTGACGGCTTCTTCGATCTTGGTGTTATAAATCTTGGTCCCGGTTCCCACAGGGATGCGGTGGCCGAGGATGATGCTTTCCTTGAGGCCTTCGAGACGATCGACACGACCTTCGATGGCGGCTTTGGTGAGCACTTTCGTTGTTTCCTGGAATGAGGCGGCAGAAAGCCAGCTATCTGTGAGCAATGAAGTTTTGGTTATGCCCAGCAACAATTGTTCAAACTGCGCGGGGGTTTTGCCAAAATTGATGATCTCGCGGTTTTCTTTCTCCACCTGGATTTTATCCACGATGTCTCCTTCGAGGAAGGAGGTGCTGCCGCTGTCCATAATGCGCACTTTTTTAAACATCTGGCGGATGATGACGCTGATGTGCTTGTCATCAATCTTCACGCCCTGTTTGCGGTATATTTCCTGGACTTCGTTGAGAATCATCAGCTGGGCTTCGATGAGACCTTTCACCAGCATATCGTGCGGATCGAAAGGTCCGTCGGAGAGAGCGTCGCCACTTTCCACATGGTCGCCTTGGTGGACGATGATGCGTTTTCCGGAAGGAATGGAATATTTCCGGCCGGCCAGAGGCTGACCTTTTTTGACCATGTCATCGTCGCTGACAATGCTTTCCTGAAGTGACGGAATCGGCATAATCTTGCCGCAGAGCGGAGCTCCAGCCTTGACGTTTTCATCGTTGTTCACGATGATCTGCAGACCCTTGGGGATTTCATAGACTATGGGCTTGGCAGTGCGTTTGGCGATCGAGACAAGTTTTTTCTTGCCTTCTTCGACGATGGTGACCTTGCCGTCCTTTTCTGCATACACAGTTTTTTCAGGCAGGATGTCCACCTGATTCACATAATCATCGGATTGCACCAAGACTTTACCGTCGATCGGCGCCACGATTCCATTGGCAGGGGTCACGAAGATATCACGTCCGGCCTTTTTCAGTCCGCCGATGGTAACGATTCCCTCAATATCGGAAATCTTGGCCTTGACCTTAGGAACACGAGCCTCAAAGAGATCCTGAACCCGGGGCAGACCGCCGGTGTTATCTCGCTGTTTAATGGTCATACGAGATGTCTGACCAAGG
>CAXYWN010000084.1:0-8301 GCA_964292625.1 uncultured bacterium | reverse complement strand
ATCGGCGCTGTCCACCAAGCGTATCTGCGGACCCAGCACCTTGCCAATAACTTCCTTCAATAGGGGATAATGCGTGCAGCCCAGCACCAGGGTGTCGATCCCCTTGTCCAGATAGGAGTCGAGGTATTCGTGCACGATCTGGCGTGTGGCGGGATGTTCCAGCCAGCCTTCCTCCACCAGCGGAACCAAGAGAGGACAGGCCTTTTGATATACCTCCGCTTCCGGAATAATCTCGCAAATGGCCCGGCTGTAGGCCTCGGACCGCACGGTGCCTTCTGTGGCGATTACACCGATCCGCTTGTTCGAGGTCAGCCTGGCCGCCATTTCAGCGCCGGGAGCTATTACCCCGATGATGGGGATGCTGGTCAGATTTATCAGTTCCGGCAAAGCCACAGAGGAAGCGGTATTGCAGGCAACGATCAGGATTTTGATTCCCTTTTGAAGCAGGAAACGCGCATTCTGAACCGAGTATTCGATAATCGTATTGCGGGATTTGGGACCGTAGGGCACCCTGGCAGTATCTCCAAAATAGATCAAATCTTCTTTGAGAAACGCTGACCTGATGGCCTTATATACTGTGAGGCCTCCCACTCCGGAATCGAATATCCCGATCGGCTGTTTCATTTCTTTCCTCTACGCTTTTTGCTAGTCTGACCACTTTTTTTGCGGGCGGCCTTATAGTCAACTGCATTTCTGCTCCGGGAACTTTTATTCGGGGATAAGTGTTTGTCTGAGGCTGTATTGTCGATTTTAGGCAGAAGCGTGTCCGAATGCTGATGCGCATTTTTAACATTCTGCAACTCCAAGTAGATGTCGTCACTAACGTCTGTTATCTGAACCAGTACCTTATCCATCAGTTGGAAATAATCATTATTGGCGGTATTTAAGAAGCGCATCTCCCGGTCTCGGTATTGCCAGCGGCCCTTCGGCAAATCGGCAGCCTTTAGGATGGCACTCACCGGAATCTCGTTGAGGCGGACGATCAGGCCACCGGATTTGGCGGAAACAACCATTCCGCTAAAGCTTTCGCCCACAAATTTTTTCATATAGGCCATGCTATAATTACGCTCGATGTCGCGCTCCGCCTGATCTGCACTTAATTCCTGTTCCGAAGCCACGAAGGCGAAGTGACGCAGTTGTTCGGCGCTGAACTTCACGGAACTGGATTTAAGGATATAGGTCTTGCAGAGGTGATGGATGAGCAGGTCGCACAAACGCCGTATCGGGCTGGTGAAGTGGGTGTAGGATTCCATACCCAATCCAAAATGTCGGATGTGCTGAGTCGAGTATTTGGCTTTTTTCATGCTGCGTAGGATGATGCGGTCAAAAACCCTGTGATAATCGGGCCCGGGCAGAGAATTAAGCAGATATTGCATCGAGGCGTTGAGTGAGCCGCGGTCATAGTAAGAAATTCCATAAAAAGATAGCAGTTCGGTCAGCTTTTCGATCTTTTCCAGATCCGGATCCTCATGTATGCGATACAGGGAAGTGGGGGAGACCTGGGAGAGCTTTGTGGCCGTGTATTCATTTGCGACGAGCATGAAATTCTCGATCAGCTTGTGGGATTCGGTCTCCTCCGCCAAATTGAATCTGCGGATCAGGCCTTCGTCATCGTATTCGTACTCCAGTTCCGGCAGATCGAAAAATATGTAGCCTTGGGCCAGCCGCTTGTTGGACAGCAAAGCCGAAAGTTTTCTCGCCTCGGTAAGTGCTTTGGAAAGTTCTTCGGGCAGATCGGTCTTGCCACCGTCAAAGAGGGCGTCCACCTGTTCGTAACTGAGCCGATGGTTGCTGCGGATCACTGTTTCAGCCAATTTTTGGTTCAGGATTTTTCCCTTGGTGTCGAATTCTGTGATCACCGTCAAGGTGAGCTTGTCTTCGTCCGGCCGCAGGCTGCAAAGCTTGTTGGAAAGCATCTCCGGCAGCATGGGGATGACTTTTTTGGGAAAGTAAAAACTGTTGCCGCGCTTCGCCGCTTCCTGGAAGATGGCACTCCTCGGCTTCACGTAATGGGCCACGTCGGCAATATGAACATAGAGGCGCCAGCCATTGGAGCTGCTTTCCAGGGAGATCGCGTCATCGAAATCTTTCGCTGAGGCGGGGTCGATAGTGAAGGTAAAAAGTTCGCGCAGGTCCATCCGGTTTCGGTAATCTTCCGGGCTGATTTCCTCGGGGATTTGCCGCGCTTCGGCGAGGACCTCCTCGGGAAACTCCAGCGGCAGTTGATATTGGCGGATTACTGCCATCAGTTCAACCTGCGGGTCTCCGGATGGCCCCAGCACCTCGGTAACGTTGCCCACCGGCATTTTACCCAGAACTGGATTGCCCCAGTTGCTGACTTTAAAGACTACCTTTTCGCCTTCCTTGGCCGCGCCGGGGTCGTTAACTTCAAACCAATTGTGGATCTTAAGATTGCTGCTGATGAAGATCAGGCGCTGGCCGCTGCTGCGGATATCTCCGGCCAGGATTTCGTTGGCGCGCTTCACTATTGTGCGCACAAAGGCACGGTCCGCTTTCCCCTTGCGGAAAAAGGGCTCGATGTTCACGATGTCTCCGTGGTAGGCATTCAATGTATCTTCCGCGCTTACGTAGAAGTCGCCTTTTTCAGTTCTAACAAAGGAAAAGGAAAGATTTTTGGCCAAAGGTGTCGCGTCGAAGATGCCTTCGAGAAGCTTGGGATTCAATGGCGCCTTTGGGGACACGATTGTATCCGGCTTTTTGCTGACCAAACTGAACTTCCGGCTTTTCTTGCTGATGGTTCCCTCAGTCATCATCTGCTGCAGAGTCTCAGCCAAAAGGGATTTTTCCTTTTTGGTGAGCTTCATTTCGCCAACCAGTTCGTTGTAGGACAGAGGTTTATTGTTGTTGCGGGCAAAAAGTTCGTTCACCCTATCACTGATATTTAGATTTTTCAAAGCCAATACCTCAATATTGTTTGCCGATTTTCCGCTGCAGGATCTCGATGAGCTGCTCTTTCTCGGCTTGGGTCTTGGAAAAGCGTAAAGACTGTCCCCTAAAGGGGTCCAAGCGCCTGGGCAGCTTGAAAGTGCTGAGCATGATGCCGCGCTTGTCGCCGTAAAAACAGCCAGAATCCGCGTAACGGCGCGTTATTTTTAGAAATAGATAGTAGACAACTATCTCGTATTCATATAGATAGTAAGTGGTGGGGATGAAGTAGGGGAGAAGGTTGCCCAAAACCAGAAGCGTCCCCAGAAAATAGAACCAAGGTTGCTGCCACTGATTCACGGCGAGGTTCCAGAGAAACCAGGCCAGAAAAGCCAGAAAAGCTAATAGCAATGCGGAGCTTTTTGGCCTCTCCACAAAAGGCCAGGATCGCCAAGTCAAGAGTGGTTCAGGCAACATTTTGCACTATCTCCCTGCACTTTTCCACCTCTTCCTTCAAAACCAGGATATGGGGAAAGGTCTTGGCTGTGGAAAACTTGGAGCCCAGAGTGTTTGCTTCCCGCTGCATCTCCTGAAGGATGAAATTCAGGCTTTTCCCGTTGTCTTCCTGCTTCTCCAGCGCGTTCATCAAGGTGGCGATATGACTGCGGAGACGGGAAAGCTCTTCATGGATGTCATATTTATCGATATAAATGGCCAGTTCCTGAAAGAGCCGCTGTTCCAGATTGTCATTGCCAAATGAATTAAGCAACTCCGACGTGCGTACCTTCATTCCAGCGTAGAGTTCTTCTTTATAAGGCTGAATCTCTATTTCGATAGTGGCCAGCACCTCCAGCATCCTGGTGCAGGAAGCCTTTAAAACCTCGCGGATGTTGACGGCTTCAGCGGAAAGTGAGTCCACCAAAGCCACCAAAGCTCTATCCAACGTTCTGTCCAGCATATCTTTAAGCACGCTGTCCTCATCCAGATTGTTAACGCTTTCAATAATCCCGGGTTCGTTCAGAAGGAATTCGAGGGGTACCGGCTCAGATGCTTTAGTGAGGTCTGCGGCTTCACGGACGATAGCGTGGTATTTTTCCAGCTTTGCTCTATTGAGCATAATCTTTGGTTCACGGTGATCTGTGAAGCTGGCCCGCACTTCCACTGTACCACGGCTGAGAGTAGAGGAAAGCCGCTTCCGAACAATATATTCAAAAAAGCTGATCTCACGCGGCAGATGAAGTCGGAGATCCAGATATCTGCCGTTGATCGATTTAATTTCAAATTCCAGATCTATGTCGTTGTTGTTGGCTTTGGCCAATCCGTATCCGGTCATGCTTTTCATGGTTAGTTCCTTTATAATGTCGTAGGGGAGAGCTGCTTGAGCATCAAGCGCTTAAGTCCCCTGTATGCAAGTTTACATAACAAGTATTATCAGCAAGCAAGCAGATCCAGGTTTTCACGCGCAGATCAGGGTTCCGGCTGTCGCTTTGATTACTTTGGCAGTCTTGAGCTTGCCTATGTCGTGCGCGGTTCCGCTCAGCACAGCGATCTTAAAGTCGCGGGTTTTTCCGGAAACCTGCAGTTCAGATTTCCTGCTCATGTTTTCCACATAGATTTCAACTGTCCTGCCAATTTGGGCGGAGAACTTACGCAGGGTTATTTCGCGTTGAAGATCGATCATCTTCTGTAATCTGCGCAGGCGTTCTGCTTCGGGAACCTGGTTTGGAAAGCTACAGGCCGCTGTGCCTTCGCGTTCGCTGTATTTAAAGCAGAAAGCATAATCGAACTCAAGCTCTTTCATCACCTGGATAGTCTGCTCAAAATCGGACTCGCTTTCTCCGGGAAATCCGGCAATCAGGTCGGTGGTCAGTGAGATTCCGGGTACAGCGGCTCTCAGCTTTTCCACCAAACGCAAATAATCTTCGACTGTGTATTTACGGTTCATGACCTTCAAAACTGCGTTATTGCCGCTTTGCAGGGGCAGATGGATATGTTCACAAACCTTGTCGCAGGAGGCCATAGCATCGATAAGATCGTCTGAAAGGTCTTTTGGATGTGAGGTGATGAAACGTAATCTATCAATCGATTCTACCTTATTCAATTCCCGCAGCAACCTGGGGAAATTGTAGTCACCCCAGCGGTAGGAATTGACATTTTGCCCCAGTAATGTGATATCTTTCAGACCTTTGGCACCACATTCCTGAACCTCGGAAAGGATCTCGCCAAAGTCAACGCTACGTTCCCTTCCCCGCACATGAGGTACTATGCAGTAAGAGCAGAAATTATCACAACCGCGCATGATTGTCACAAAGGCGCAGGTTTTATCGCCATGTAGCGGTTTCAGACCGGGATAGATCTGCTGGAAATCGAACTCTGTATCGAGGCCCCGGTCCTGGCTCAGCAAAGCCGGGAGTTCTTGATATTGGTCAACTCCTACTACGAAATCCACGTTGATATCTCTCTCCATCAGCCTCTTCCCCATCCGCTGCGCCATGCAGCCCAGAACCGCGATCTTGAGAGCGGGATTATCCTTTTTGCGGCGTTTTTCATTTGAAATACGGCCCAACACTCTGTCCTCGGCGCGTTTGCGAACCGAGCAGGTGTTGAAGAGGATCAAATCAGCCTCGTCGATGCAAGACGCAATCTCCCAGCCGGCCCCGAGCAGGATGGAACTCACCAGTTCACTGTCCGAGACATTCATCTGGCAGCCGTAAGTTTCGATGTAATATTTCATCTGCTCAGCTCCGCAGTTCCGCGTTTGCGTTTCTTCCAAAGATTGTATCCGCTTGATATTCCATATTGATAGACAATAAATTCCGAGGCCCCGAATTTGTCCAGCAGAAGCGTGTAAAACAGGACGCTGAGGCTGAGAAACGACAAAGACTTCTTTTCGACGGAGTAGAGCATCAGCTCGTCGGCATTGCCACTAGCGGCCACCTTCTGGAACTGTTCCAACTCATGTCTTCTGATTTTGGTGCCATGTATCTTATCGGGTTGGTACTTGGCGATCTGTTTGATAATCTTGGCCAGAAACACAGCCGAGAGTCCGACACAGATCAGTGCATCCGGTTTCATATCCGGAACTGAATCCAGCTTTTCATTAATCAAAGATTCAGCTGAAAAACCATCCTTCTCAGCTCTGCTCAACGTCAAAAGACCCAAGGGCAAACTCATTCCGTTAGTTTTATTCGCACTTCCCCGCAGAACAAACTCTGTGGAAAACCCGCCAATATCTACAATCACAGCTCTTTGGCCTTCGGAAATGAGGCCTTTGGCCGCCAGAGCCACCAGTTCGATTTCCTCCTGCCCGCTTAACACCTTGAATTCCGCGTTCCATCTACTGTTGAACCATTGGGCAAGATCTTCGGAGAAGTCGCCACGTCGATTGATCCCAGTGGCGATAACCTGTTTATGAGAGGCAATATTCCTGTCGTATAGCATGAAAGCCGACACTTTCTGCTTAAAATCTGTTATATTTGCAGCCGGCACTTTCACCCGACCATTGGGAAGCTCGCGAAACTTTCTGCCTAAGCCGGTCTGGATCTGAGCGGTGTGGATGGGAACCGGATTTCCGGCCTCGCAGAGCGCATAATTAAGATTGTTTGAGCCCACATCGAACACCGAGAGCAAATCCTTGCCCTTATGCCGCAATTCCAGATAGCGCTGGATGATCGAAGCGGCGATGGCCGAATTGGAATTAGGGACTTTTCTCACCGGTCTTTTATCATTCTTGATAAGCTTAAAAACCTGTTTCCATCTGGCTTTGCTAAGCTCAAACCCTGGCAATTCCGTCTTTGCAGGATACTTGGCGATACCCCGGATCAAAATCTCTTCCTCCGGATAATTCGCTCGCGGACAGTAGATCAGGTGTTTTCCTGCCTGAATCGCCTCAGCGAAGCTGCTGTAGCCCGGTTTGGTGAGCAAAATGTCCGCTTCTCCGATCAAAGCAGAAAAATCAACTTCCCGGGGCACCTGGATATGATTGGCAATCCCCTCTGCAGCAATGGTCGAAACCACGGTTCCATCAAACGCCGCGCAAAGCTTTTTCAGGTCCAAGTCCAACTCCCCTGCCCCACCGAAACTACAGTCCAGCAGGGGCATTCCCTGTTCGACACCCAAGTCTCTTTTAAGATCTGGATTTGGAGTCTTTTTGGCCGCTAAAAGCCCGGTTGGTTCGATGTTGCGAAAGCTACTCATGCTTCGAGGCGAACTCATTGGCAGTCTGAAAGCCCGGTCCACCCGCTGATACAGTCCAAAGATGGTGTTCAGCAACGGCCTCATCTCAGGATCATTTCCCAGCAGCCCGTCATAGATGAACAGCCAATCGAAATTGGAGATGGCAAACACAGGCACACCCGCGTAGGTTCCGGCCTCCACGGACAGCCAGGGTATGTCAGCGATAATCAGGTCGATCTTTTCACGCCGCAGAAACTCCACTTCCCGCTGGACAATATCCAGCCTCTGCCCCATCAGGCCGCGCAGGGCGGACTTGGTGGCCTCAAGATCTGGAGCCAAATTGCGTCCATGTTTCACGCCCACATCGCAGGCGTATTTATGGATTTCGCTATAATTTGGGTCCAGCCCCTGCCAGATGAAATCCGGCCTGGCACTGCGGATATGTGTGAATATTCCGTACCGGATGAATTCCTCCGCCAGAGCGGCCATCCGGGTGGCATGCCCGAAACCGTGATCAGAGACGTAAATGGCGAAATTCAACATTCCAGAATCCTTCATTGGATGATCAATCCCCGTTCGGCGTTGCGGGAGCGGATTTCCACCACCACCTGGTTGGGTAGGCAAACAATCGGCAAAACATCTCCGGCGCCCTGTTTTACGCAGAGTTTGTCCGGACAATCGGCTTTGAGCATCCGCACTTTCCCGTCCTTAATCCCCACCGTGTTATGCTCGTCGAGGCGGATCACGCGGTCCCGGTTCAGAGGGTACACCCCCACGGCAAGGTTATCCTTGTAGATATGCACAAAGCGCTCCTCATCCTTTTTGAGGAAGATAATGGCAGTTCCGATGATAGCCGCAATTACGGCCAGGATCAGCAGAAAATCCGCCCAACTGAGTCGTTCGCGCAGCCTACGCAGCATCAAAACACACCATAGATCGGTTCAGAGCAGTGGGCACAGCGTCCATTCTCATCCAAAGCCACAGGCCGCCTGCTTGCAGAGATCAGTTCCCGCCCGCATTTTGGACATGATGTGGCACGAAAATCCGGTAACCAAGCATTGCCAGCGTAAACAAAATTCAATCTTTGCGAGGCAAGCTGGCAGGCCTTGAGGACGGTTTACTCCGGCGTAGTCGGGATCTGTGACTTATAGGCAGGATGGTAGGCGGAGAAATGCAGCGGAATGTTCTTGTCCAGCGCGGCCACAAAATCCACCAAGTCTGCCAGATCAGCATCTGAGT
>CAXYWN010000083.1:0-8432 GCA_964292625.1 uncultured bacterium | reverse complement strand
TCTATCTATGAAGAGCCCCATCATCAGCATTCGGGGTTTGGAAGCCCGCTACGACGACACCGTGATCCTCAAGGATATCGACTTGGACATCTGGCCCAATGAGGTCTCTGTGATCCTGGGCAGCAGCGGAAGCGGTAAAACCACTCTGCTTAAAAACATCCTCGGCCTGGAGAAACCTTATTCCGGCAGCATTAAATATTGGGAAGAAGAATTTACCAACACAGACGAAAAACGCTACCACGAGGCGCTGAAACGCTTCGGAGTCCTGTTCCAGAGCGGCGCTCTGCTAAATTCGCTTCCTGTTTACGACAACATCGCCATCCCTCTGGAACAGCACACCTGCCTCAGCGACCAAATGATCGAACGCATAATCCGCGTGAAACTGAACCTCGTGCATCTGACGGGAGCGGCGCACCTACTGCCCTCCGAACTCTCCGGAGGGATGAGGAAAAGAGCCGCGCTGGCCAGAGCAATCGCTTTGGATCCCGAGATACTTTTCTGCGATGAACCCACCTCCGGTCTGGATCCCCTCACAGCCAGCGCTTTGGACGAATTGCTGCTGGATTTGAAAAACAAACTCAATATGACTATCGTAATCGTGACTCACGAACTCGCCTCCATCCAACGCTTGGCAGACCGGATATTTTTTATCGAAAACGGTTCACTCCTGTTCAGCGGCACGCTTCCGGAGCTAAAAAATGCCGGGATCGAATCGATCGATAACTTTTTCCGGGCAGGGCACTTTGACTAATCCCCCAATCTCCCTCATCGCGGCCATTGACCGCAACAACCTGATCGGCCGGGAAAACCGCATGCCCTGGCACATTACCGATGATTTGAAGTATTTCCGCTCTAAAACCCTCGGCCACACGATCCTGATGGGAAAAAACACCTGGCTGTCTTTGGGACGCACCCTGGATCAGAGAGTGAACATCATCCTCACCCGGGATAGAGAACTGACCGTTCCAGGTGCGATTGTCTGCCACAGCCTCACTGATTGCCTACATCACTGCTCTCAGCAAGAGTGTTTTGTGATCGGAGGAGCCCAGGTTTTCCAGCTTTTTTTGCCATTTGCATCCAAACTTTATCTTACCCGCATAGACGCAGAGTTTGAGGGCGACACCTATTTTCCCGCCTTTGACCCTAAGCAGTGGGAACTTGTTTTCTATGAATCCAAGATTTCCGCTGCGGGATACAACCTGGCCTATACAGAATATCAGCGCTTGGACCCTTCTGCCAGTCCATATTCCGGCGATCTCGCCTGACATTCTCAGCCCTTGTTCTTCAAGCTAGCTCTTGCTCTGGCTCTCCATAGCCCAAAAGCCAAAATTGGCCTTGGCCCCAGAAATGATCTGCGCCTCTGCTGCCTGCACAGACAGGGAGCGGTTCATGGCTCCCGGCGAAACCGGAACAAGATTTGAATGTTTAACGAAACTTTACGCTCCGGATAAAAAAGATTGACTTCAAACCGAGAATGGAATATACTGTTTGAGACACGATGCTTTGATGGCATCAGTAAAATGAAAGGATATGATAATGCGGCGTGTATCTTGTTTAATCCTGCTTTTGGCACTACTTTTGGCCGGCTGTGGCCAGGCGGCGAAATCCGACCAAGTCCAGATCCGCTTTTGGCACGGCCTGAGCGGCCCCCTGGGAGACGTGCTCAACGAAATGATAGTTGAGTTCAACAAGACGCATGACGATATCGAGGTAATCGCCAATCCCATCAGCAGTTACACGGCTCTGCAGCAGAAGCTTTCCGCTTCCCTGCAGGTGGGAAAACAGCCCGACCTTGCCCAGGTTTTTGAATCCTGGGCGGCCAAATACCAACAGGACAAAGTTCTGGTGAGTATCGACAGCCTCCTGGCCAATGATCCGGACTTCACTGAAGAAGAGCTGGCGGATTTTTATCCCGTGTTCCTGCACTCCATCACCTATCAGGGTAAAAAATGGTCCTTCCCCTTCAATAAGAGCGTCCGGGCCTATTTTTACAATAAAGATGCCTTCTATCGGGCTGGACTGGATCCCAACAAGTTTCCCGCCACCTGGCAGGAATTTCAGGAATATTGTCGTAAGCTTACTTCGCCCGCGACCAAAGACCGCAATGAGACCTTCGGTGCGAACTTCACGGTCAACGAGTGGCAGTTTGTGAACCTTATCCACCAGGCCGGCGGAACGATCATGGACGCCAAAGGCAAACCCGTGCTCAATAGTGCGGCAGGGCTGGAGGCGCTGAATTATACCCTAAACCTCGTGAACAAGGAAAAAACCGCCAAGGCCTCCAAGGAAATGGATGGACAGAATGCCTTCCTGGCTGGGACCGTGGCGATGTTTGAGGGCTCCAGCGTTTCGATCACTTATATGCGCCAGCAGCCCATCAATTTCAATATCGGTTACGCGCCGCTGCCAACCTATAAGACCAATCAGAGCGCGATCAGCGGTGCAAATATCGTGATTTTTAAAAGCGGGGATCCCAAAAAAGAAAAGGCTGCCTGGGAATTTATCAAATGGTTCACGGACACGGAGCAAACCGCCAAGTGGAGCGCCCGAACCTGCTATATGCCCCTGCGCAAAAGCGCCATGCAGACCAGCACCATTGTTGATTTCCTGAACACCTATCCCCAATTCCGCAGTATTTATGCCCAATTGGAAAACGCGGTCTTCGAACCACAGCATCCAGCCTGGTTTGAAGGGCGTGACGAACTGAAGAAAGCTTTGGAAAAAGCCAAAGAAGGAATCCTCACTCCCCAGGAAGCTCTGGATGAAGCTGCGGCCAAACTTTCAGAGATCATTGCCAGGGAATCCGGATCATCATAACCCGCTTGTTCTGGCAATTGTTGATATTTTGCGACAATTTCCGAACTTGCCCTTGATATTATGCTTGACAAGCAATTGGACTTCGAATTATGGGATTAAATTGTGCCGAAGTGGTGAAACAGGTAGACGCAGTGGACTCAAAATCCACCGGACTTATAGTCCGTGCCGGTTCGATTCCGGCCTTCGGCACCATTATAAAATGGGAGAACACCTATCAGTTACTGTTGCTAGCAGGCTGCGTTTTTATGCAATAGCGGCAAAGCCACGCAATATTATGGGGTATTTACCTTCCCAGAAGCATACAAATCATAACAACTGCGACGGGTTATTTCACGCTCGCGCCTATCAAATATCTCAATGGAGGTATAATGTCCAAGTATAAATTACTGATTCTGACGACGCTGATCATGGTTATGAGCGTACCCTTCACCCTGGGAGCGATATCCCAGGCTTCGATGCTCTCACTGACTTTCGAGCCCGGTGGACGGGCCAACGGAATGGGCCGGGCCTATTCTGCTATCGCGGACGACGCTTTCGCGCCATGGTGGAATCCTGGCGCCACCGCGTTTAATCGCGGCACCCAACTCGCGGGTTCGCACATCCCCTGGCTGGCCGGTTCAGGGTTTAACGATATGTATTATGAATACCTTGGCTACAATCAGTATGTCAAAGGCATCGGGAACATCAATGCCCATATGATTCTTCTGGATATGGGAACTCAAATCCAGACTGATGAGAACAACAACGAAATCGGTACTTTCCACAGTTTCGAATTCGCTGGCAATCTCGGTTACAGCTATGATGTAATCCCCAAACATTTGGGCGTGGGAGCTAATTTCAAGCTGATCTACAGCTATCTCGGGCCGGGCCAACCCACCGAACCGGATGGCAAGGCCTTTGGTTTCGCCTTTGACGTCGGCGCCAAATATCAGGACTTTTTGACCGATGGCACCAATCTCTCCCTGGCCATCCAGAATATCGGGCCTAATGTAACCTATATCGATCAGGAGCAGTCAGACCCCCTGCCCATGACCGTCAGGCTGGGCGCGGCATACCGGATCCTGAACGCCCCGATGAACAAGCTGGTCGTGTCAGCAGAAGCCAGTAAAGTACTTGCCAACGAAGACCCCCTGCTTACCAGGTTTGTCACCGGTTGGAACCACATGGAAGAGACCATCTACGGTTTTGGCGCTGAATATACCTATCTGGACCTCATCTCTCTGCGGGGAGGGTATTTCCTCGACCTGGCCGGCGAAGTTGTCGGGCCCAGTTTTGGCGCGGGAATTCAATATACCTTTAGCAAAAAGTACATGCTTACCGCAGATTTCAGCATGGTCCCCGGCGGTGAACTTGTTGCTTTTAACAAGGTTTTCTCCCTGGGATTTGAGTTTTAAAGAAACATTACTTGTAGCTTTGCTCCCCATGCTTTTTGGCATGGGGAGGCTCGGCTTCTAATAATGAAGAAAACCGGATTCATAACCATCCTGCTGGTCTTTGCCAGCTGGCTCGGCGCAGCCAAGCTAAACCTGCAGAAACATTATTCCAACCGCCCTTTCCTCCGGCATCCTTACACCCAACTGCTGAACAAACAACCTGCGGAATCGCAAAAACAACGCGATGCCAATTACGAGAGGCTGCTGGTAATACTGGTGGATTTTGCCGAGGAAACGACGGACGACCCCAACACCACCGGCAATGGCAAATTCTTGCTGGAAGCTGATCCCAGCTACTTATACAGCATTGGCAGTCCCCCGCATGACAGACCCTATTTTCTGAACAATCTGGAAGCGATGCGGTATTACTATCTGGCCGCCTCGGCCGGTTCCTACGATCTTCAGTATGAGGTCTGGCCTCAAACCGGCGCCTACACTCTGCCTCAAACCATGGGCTATTACAATCCTCCGGGTGCCGGCAGCGATCTCTTTGTCTCCAGAATGGAAGCGTATTTCAAGACAGCCTTTGAACTTGCGGACAATCTTTCACCCGAGCTGGACTTTTCCACTTTTGGCCACTTTATGATCATCCATGCCGGAAGCGACTGGCAGCATGATATCCTCGGAGACACACCTTCCGATATTCCGTCCTTTTTCATCCGGGTAGCCCAAGGCAAGGAAGCGGTTGTGGATCAAGGCTCAGTCCTCATCCGTTCAGCATGTAACGTTCCCTCCACAATCTCCCAGGATTTTTACACCCAAATCTCTGGGGAAGACACTTTCCATAGCGGCTACGGAGCGTTGAACGCAGTGCTGCCGCACGAATTTGGACATTCCCTGGGCACGGTGGATCTCTACAATGTTTATACATGGCAGCCCATGGTGGGGGTCTTCGACATCATGGACAGCGGCGGATCGGGCATCCTGGTGGATGTTTTGGCCGACGGCTCCTATGTATTGCTGGAAGGCGGACTGCCTGGGCTCCCGGGCGCATGGTCACGGGAGCTGATCTTTGGGGACCAGCTCCGCGCGCAAGGTTTGCTGAAGGATGCGCACCAAATAGATTTGTTTGCCGAGTTAAACTTGGCCGCCAGCAGCCACATGCAAACCGGAAACAACGTTACCCCCCAGATACTGCGCTTACCGCTCTCCCCCACAGAATACATTTTGGTGGAAAACCGCAGCGTCGATCCGGATGGCGATGGCGCCACTGCTGTCAAGGCTACCAGCGATGGCCGCGTTATCCTCTATCCCACAGCAATAAACGATCCTCTGGACAAACCCACCTACGAATACGATTACCTTTTGCCTTCCTTCCAAAAAGAGGATGGTTCTTCAGTAGGAGGCGGGATCCTGGTCTGGAGAATCAATGAAGATGTGATCTACTCCCAGGGCGTAACCGACAGCGACGGATCTTTCGTCTCAAACTTTGAAAACAACTCTGTCAATACCCGCTACAATCAACGTGGCGTTGAGATCATTGAAGCGGACAACCTCCCCGACATCGGCTATCAGTGGTCCAGATACTGGACCGGCACTCAGTATGAGTATTTTCACGCGAAAAAGCCAGTTCTGAACAGTAATGGCCATTTCCAAAACTGGAGTCTGGAACCCTGGAAACCTGTCCTGAACAGCGAAACAGAGCCGCCTTTGAGAGACAGCCATGGGATTGGCTCCCTCTATTGGCTTCGCGGAATGGGCAATCCCGGAGCGATTATTCCTCTCACTGTGCGCACAGGCTGGTTCAATGAAAGCAGTGTCACAGATTACGGGATACCCGGCCTGATATCAGGACCGCCGATCAATTCAAGCTTCAGCGACTTGGACATTCCTCTGATAGGACCTGAATCCATCACTCTGCTCAGCCATTACAACGGAGAATGGACCGACATCATGGGCCCCTTCGACTGGGATGGAAGGGCTATCGACCAACCGATGATCAGCGCCGATCAGGACAGCAACGGATTTAAAGAACTGCTGTTGGTTCTCGGCTCATCTTTGGAGATCGTGGAATTCTCCTCTGACGGCCTGGATAGCAAGTGCATCAATTATCCCGATCCCATCTCCACCGCTCCCATCGCGCTGAATGACACATTGTTCGTGAGCACCAACCAGTGCCTCAGTTCAGTGCTTGACAACACGGTTAGAGATTTCATCCAGCTTCAAGGAATAACGCGACTGGGCAGCTATGGAAATGACCTGGTGACCCTCAGTCAAGACCTTCTACATATCATAGATACGCGCGATCTCTATATCAAAACCGAGGTCGAACTTCCCGAGCCTTTCGGGGATTATGAACCCGTCACTTTCACCGCCAGTTCCAGCAACCTGCGCATGTTGTTCCTGATGGCCAACAGTGGCAATATCTACAAATTCCATGATAACCGGCTGCAACGCATCTTCACCCACAGCGGGACGTCCAAGCCCACCCAGATGGGCATCGCCTGGCATCCGGCCGGTTCTGGCGCCGTTAACCCCACCATTTTCTGGGCTGCGGGAAACAATATTTACGCCATCAAACACGACGGAACTCTGCTCAGCGGATCTCCCTACAACGCCTTTCCGCTGGATTTTTCAGCGCGCGAGCATGTCTATGCGATTGCCTTCTATCCCAACGTCTATCTATATTTGCCCCTTCCTCAGCAGGGACACGTGGCATATTTACACGGCGCGGGTATCCAGTGGCAGCGCTCTCTGCTGGCAAATGCTGATATAGATGGCAGGTTCACCGGCTCTGCCAATAACGATGACTCCACTAGCTTGCATTGGTATTACACCGACCCCGTTGGACGCCTGTTCGTGCACTCAACTGGTTGGTCCAAGCTAAACACTGCGATTCATTGGAACGGGTTCCGAAATGGCGGTAGAGGAAGCTTCGAAGGGCATCATCTTCAAGACGAACTCCCTCAGACCGAGGAATTTGATGCCTACGTTTTCCCCAATCCCGTGCGTGAACCGCAGTTCAGAGTCCGCATCGAAAACTTTGACCAAACTGTGGAACTACATCTTTACGATATCAGTGGCTCGCTGTTGCAAAACCAGACAATTCCTGCCAACGGCATCCTCCGCAGGGATGTATCTCTGGATAGCGGCAAGCTCGCTTCCGGCGTTTACATCCTCAGCCTGAAAAAGGGCGATTCCCGCAAGCGGATTAAATTTGCCGTGGAAAAATGAGCCAAGGAGCTAAATTATGAAGAAACCAATTCTCCTGATCCTGGGCCTGGTGATGCTGACTGTAGCGTTTGCCCAAAACATAGACGACCTGATCTTTTCAGACCCAAAGGAAACAACTGAGGAAAACGACATTATCAGGGTTAACTACGAGAGAAAAAGCGCCCAACTGGCCATGGCCTTATCGACTCTGATTCCAGGCGCCGGACAATTTTACGCCAAACCCTCCGCCCTCACCGCCTATATCTTTCCAGTTTTGGAATTGGCCATGATTGGCGGCATCATCTATTTTAACAAGCAGGGCAACGATAAAACCAGCGATTTTGAACACTTCGCGAATGGCGAGATTGTCAACCAGACTTTCAACTACACCGTGAATGGCCAGGAATACTCCTACAACTATGAGGGAACTCGCTACCGCAGGGTATATCAGGTCGCGGTTCAGCGCGTAATGGCCAATATCAATCCCGGCACCCTTGCCATTTATGACGGCACTTTCTTTCGTCTTGACGAAAGCGATACCCAGCATTTCTACGAGGATATAGGCAAATACAATAAATATGTTTTTGGCTGGGCGGATTGGTATCACAATTTTGCCACCGATCCCACTTCCGGAAACGGCAGCTTCTATCTGGATCAGATAGATAACAACGCCAGCTGGGTTTTTAATCCAAATAACACCGATCCCCCCCTGATGATCAAAAACCGCTGGATCAAGAATTACACCATCGAATACTTTCTGAATAACTCAGCAAACCTCGACCCTGCCTACGCCGTCGCGCCCGGAGACTTGGACGCGTCACCCTGGCGTCAGGAATATCTCGAAATACGCAGAGCTGCCAACCAGGAGTATTCATATTCCAATTACTTTATGATCGGCTTGGCTGCGAACCATCTTGCCGCGGCCATAGATGCCTTTGCGCTCACAAATCGGGTGAACCGTGATGCGATCACTCAGAACAAATTTGAACTTCAGTATTACACTGGCCTGAGCGGCAACAAGCATCTCAC
>CAXYWN010000082.1:0-8437 GCA_964292625.1 uncultured bacterium | reverse complement strand
ACGGGTTGGACTTTCACCAACTGACTGAACAACGCTTCGTGGCGCACCGAATTTAATTGAATGGAGAATGGAGAATGGAGGCTGGATTTTGGGGATTCTTTCCAGGGATGACGCGGAACAGTAGAGTATAATTCACAAATCCAAAAGTTGGTATAGAGTTGGTATAAGGGTCTCAAACCCTTTACTGGTCTGCATCCTGGGACTATAATTCACAAGTACCCCCTTTCTACTATAGAAAGAAAATCCCTTCAGGTAGAGAATAAAAGTGATGTAAGAGGGGTGCTGAGAGAGGTTAATTTATAGAGATATATAGAGATATATAAATATATTATATTATAGTAATATATTTTATTATATATTCCTTATATATCTTATATCCAATGGTAGCAGGGGACCAGGCAGTGTAGCATTCTGCTGCTACAAACTGGCAGGATCGGAATCCTGCCCTACCTGGAGCTAATCATGGCATCTGAGGGCTGAAAATCTGGATATAGGCGTGGGGGGTATTTGTGAATTATACTCCTGGACGCCATATGCAGTATGGGTTACAAGGCCTTATACCAACTTTATACCAACTGAGATTTTGTGAATTTTACTCCCAAACAGAGAGGGTTGCCCCTCTCCTAAACTGCTGGACTAACATGGAATGCGGAGACCAATTCACCAATTCACAAACCTCAAAAGTCGCTGTGAACCCGCTTGTTGTTGATAGACAGCAGGTTAGGAGACCAATTCACAAATACAGGGCTACCTATACATATACTGCTGCACTGGTGTGCTTAGGTAGTAGATGGTATTGTATATATATACTATATATATAGTTAGAGTATATATATTATATTATAGTAATATATTTTATTATATATTTAATACTTAACTTAGCACTCCACCCTCTATCCTCACCCCCCGAATGCTGGATGTATAGGCGTAAGAGCTATTTTGTGAATTGGTCTCATAAGTGATTGCGGGACAATTACAAGCGGGTTCACAACGACTTTTGAGGTTTGTGAATTGGTGAATTGGTCTCCCCTGATTGCTGGATATATAGTCCTAAGCGCTATTTTGTGAATTGGTCTCATAAGTGTTTGTGGGACAATTACAAGCGGGTTCACAGCAGTTTTTGAGGTTTGTGAATTGGTGAATTGGTCTGTAGCATAAAACACAAGAGGAAGAGCTTCCTCCCTCTCATGCTGATGTTTACTGTCTTGTGAAAAGGGCGAACACGCAGGTTCGCCCCTACATATTTTACGTCCAAGATCCCAGGATATCAGGATTTACCACGTACAGCTTGGCAGTGCTGTGTTTTTTTGCTTGAAAGCTCTCCACCGTTACCGTTTCCCTCTCGATCAGGCTGACAAAGCACCTGCGGTATTTCTGATAAACAATGATTTGGAATGGACACCAAGCTTGGGGACTTAGCTTCTTGCCGCCCATCTTACAAGCATCATTCTGCCCAAAACCAAAACCCCCCGCCTACACGGGGGGTTTCAGAGGAGCTAGAGAATGAAGACTCAATAGTCGTCGTGCGCAACTACGTAATAGAATCCACGGGGGCCGGTGGCCACGCCCAGATGCAGAAACTGCGGATTCGGCAAATTGGACTGCAGCAGACTGAACCTGGTGTAGGGATTAGTGGAGAAATAGAGGCTGTAGTAATCCGCGCCGGGGATACTTTCCCAACTGATCTGAAGATCGCTTCCCTGGGGCGTGAGCGTGAAAGCGGCCGGCGTGCGCGGTTTGGCGTCGGGATGCACGTAGAAGCTTCTGATAGGGCTGAAGGTCTCGCGTCCAGTGGTGTCAAACGCCTTCACCTTCCAGTAAATGATGCTTCCGGGTGCGCAGAATCCCGAATAAAGGGAAGTTTGAGAAGTTGTGAGCGAGCCCGCCGTTTCAAATCCGGCCGAGACGTCCCAATACACGGTGTAGGTGACGTAATCTCCGGGGTCGGGATCGGAGGAGGCCTGCCATGAGAGCAGATTGCTGGTCAGGTGCACAGTCTCATTGTGGGCGGGGCTGATCAGTCCGAAGGCCAGCGGCGCTTCCGGGACAGCTATATCGAAATAGAAGTAGTTTTCGTAGCTCCAGACAATTTGATTATCCAGGTCTTTGGCACTCACCTTCCAGTAGTAGCGAGTGTCGTCCAGCAGGGTACTGGCAGGCACATGGTACACCGAGGCGGCGAGGCCGGGGACGGTGATCAGGCCGCTGCTGAAACCGCTGTTTTTGGCGATGAGCAGAGTGTAGGTCACAGTGTCGCCCGGGGTGGGATCGATGGCTTCCTCCCAATCCAGGATAGGAGTTAGAGTTTCCACCACGCTGGCATTGGCTGGAGAGAGCAGATGGAAGCGGGAGGGTGCGTTGCCGATGTCGGTGGTCCGCCAGGGGTTGAAATTCACATAGTTGGAGACGTTATCGCCCAAACCGCCGGAATTGAGGCTGGCGTGATAGGGCCCGGAGGGATCGCCCCACCAGTTGTAGAGAGCGTTCACGTTGAAGCTGGCGCTGGTGTTCTGCACGCCGTAAGTGGCGTTGCCGTCGATACTGTTGGCGTTGCCGAGGCTGCCGCCGATGATGGGATTGGCGTCGGCTGTACAATAGACGCCGACATCATTGCTTTGGATATAGTTTTTGGTGATGGTGGTGTTCACCAGGCTGCCGGTGGCAAAAATTCCGCGCGTGCCATAGCGAATGACGCTGCTGTCGATGTAGGACAGGGCCGTGTTGTTGATGCCAATATTGCCGGACGTACCACCGTATTCCACCACACACCCGCTCAGGTAGGAATCAGCGCGGGAGTAACGCAGGAATTGGATTCCGTTCCAGCCGCCGGTGTTGCCATTAAGCGCGGAGAAGGTGGCTCCTGAGGCCTGCAGGCCGCCTAACTGGTCGCCGTAGTAGCTATCGCCGACATACAGCCCGGTGCCGGAATTGAAGAGCAGCACCAAGCCGGAATTGACTGTCAGGATGGGCTGAGAACTGGTGGATTCCACATAGATGGAAGAAGTGACCTCCACTGGCACGCTGGGATTATCCCAAGTGTAATCCTCTGTGAGTGTCGCGCCGCTGATCAGAATGCGATTGGGATTGTTGCCGCTGAAGTAATTACCCACGCCGCTGACGGCGTCGAAAGCTGTGGCCGTGGTGCTGATGGGATATCCGCCGTTGCCGATGAACTGGCAGTTGATGGCGCTGGCCCGTCCGGTGTCGGTTACCACCAGGCCCTGCCCCAAATTGTAGCGGAAGACGGAGGAATCGAACACGGGATCGTCATAGTCCACATAGACGGCGCTCGCGCTCCTTTGATATTCGAAGATACAATTGGTGAAAGAGGAAGCCCCCGGGGTGGCGTAGCGGTAAAAGGTCAGCCCGTTAGGCACGGCAGTAGGGCCACTGCGCGTGAAGGTGACGCCCTCGGCCTCCAGCGAGCCATTCTGGTTTCCATAGTAGGTATCGCCCACATACAGACCCACGTTGTTGGGCAGAGTAAACACCGTGCCCGGCAGAATTTTGATGTGGGGGGAACTGCTGCTCCTGATGTAGATATTTCCGGTCGGCTGATAAGGCACGCCTGGATTGCGCCAGGTTCCGCTGACGGTTACTTCTCCGTACCGGACCTCCACCCTGTCGATCGTATTGCCGGTAAAATCGTTTTGTCCCGTCAGTGTGCGCAATTTATCCGCGTGAATGGAGAGGGGATAGTTGCCGCAAGTGGTGATCGTATTGCCGGAGAGCGCAACCATGCTGTTGTCCGCCATCTCGATTCCTTTGGCGAGACAGTTTTGGATTGTGTTGCCGGTGACGGTGGAATTGATATTATTGAATCTGATGGCGGGGGCATTGTTGTAGCCAGCGTCCCGGATGACGCAGCCGGAGAGCAGGCTGGGATCGCTATAAAGGTTAAAGATCAAACCGGTCCAATAGCCAGGGGTGGATTCCGCTCCGCGGAAGGTGACACCGGTGGCGTTCAGGGCGTTGTGCCGGTCAGTGTAGTAAGTGTCACCCACACTGAAATATCTGGCGGCGGCAAATTGCAACTCTGTGCCGTAGGGTATGCTCAGAAGCGTTATGCCAGCTACATTGTAATTTATGTCTGCCGTCACCCAGATAGGCGTGCCTTGCTGGGTCCAGGTGGCGCTGGCTGAAATTGCTCCTCCCTGGCAGTGGATACGGTTCTCCGTGTTGTCGGTATATACATTTCCGGTGAGCAGTTTCTGCATGTCGTTCGCGTAAACACTCACGGTCTTCGCGTTGTCGGAGATGGTGCTGCCGCTCATAACGAAGGATCCTTCAGCGTAGTTATACACCGCATAGCTGTCGTTCTGGGTGATAACACAGTTCTGCAGGGTAACCAGTGAGGCGGAACTGATGGTCACCGCGCCCAGGGTCGGATTGATCACGTCTCGGATGATACAGGAATCGAGGGTGGAGGGAGTGAGGTGTTTGTTAAAACGGAAGCCCTTCCATCCCGCCACGGGGTCTGCAGCCCGGAAGGTTACTCCTGTCGCGTTGAGACCGGGTAGGTTGGCGGGGTAGCTAGAATTTCCCACATAGAAATACCTCCCGACGGCAAACTGCAGTTCCACTCCGCTGGGTATTTCCAAGATTGGTGTGCCGACTGTATCATGAGTGATGTCCGCCGTCACCCAGATGGGCGTGCCTTGGAGGGTCCATGTGGCGCTGTCTAAAATGGGTCCTCCCAGGCAGTGGATACGGTTTTCAGTGTTGCCGGTATAAACGTTTCCGGTGAGCATTTTGCGCATATCCTGTGCATACACGGCAATCGTTTTGGCGCCGCCGGAGATGGTGCAATCGCTCATGCTGAAGTTCTTCCCGGCATAACTATACACCGCGTAGGTATTGTTGGCGGTGAAAACGCAGTTCTGCAGAGTAACCGCGTTGGTGCTGTTGATGGTCACCGCGCCCAGAGCAGTGGCGCTAACGTCCTTGATGGTGCCGGACAGAGACGAAGGCTGGATATATAGTTGGAAGGAAACACCATTCCAGCCCGCACCCGGATTCACTGCGCCCAGGATTACGCCCGGGTTGGCGATGATCTTCCCGGGTAGGTTGCTGTAGTACTGGTCACCCACCAGCAGCCTCCTGCTGGTGCGGAAGAGGACTTGAACCCCGGTTTGCAAGGTCAGGGCATTGTCCAGGTTATTCAGAGTCAGGTCGCCTGCCATCTCAAAAGGTATTCCTTTATTTGCCCAAGTGAGGCCCTCAGTCAAAACGATGGATTTAATCAAGACACGATTCAGGGTGTTGCCGCTGAAAGTGTTGTCGTTGCCGATCAGATTGACGCTCTGTGGATTCCAGTGCAGAGGATAGCCGCCGTTATTCACAAAGGAACTGGCGCTGACGCTGGCTGTGGCAGTGTCCGAACTGTGGTATATCGCGTAGTTGGAGGATTGGCGGAAAATACAGTTCGTAAAAGACGGATTGCCGCCGTTAACGCTGAACATCCCAACTCCACCGCTGCCGCCCTTTTCCAGAATAGCGTGGTTGAAACTGATTTGGCCCGTGCTGGCGTGTGCATTGCTGCGGATGTAGTTCCAAGCCGCTCCTGTATTGGAAGTGAAGAGCACAGGTAACGCGGCTGTACCGTTTACGATCAGCCCACCATTGCGCTCGCTGTAAGAAGCACTGCCAATGGAGATCGACCTAGCCGCCGCAAATTTCACTACAACGCCGGCCTCGATGGTAAGCACCGGCGTGGAGGCGTCGGAAATCTCTATGGCGTTGGTGATGATGTAGGGTGAACCCGCCTGGGTCCAGGTTTGGGAAGATGTGATGTTGCCACTGATGGTCGTGTCCGCAAAAAGCAATCCACCGAGTAAGCAACAGAAAAGCAATAGCGTGATATGTTTCATCATAATCTCCTTGGTTAGGTTTTTTCTCCTCAATGTACAATTCTGAATAGGCACACATATTGGAATCGACATTTTAATCCCTTTCGAGCATAAGCCAAGAAGAAATATCATTATTGCTTCTCACTATCAACTAAACCACTCTGCGAATATGAGAATATCTGGATAAAATAAAATGGAAGTTGTCAATGCCGTCGCCTTACACCAGCCTATTTTTCACACAAAAAAGAACGTGGGGAGCACCGGGCGGTGTCCCCACGTATCGGAGGGCATTCTATGTAGGGTCTGTAGGCTATAGACACTATAATCGGGTATCCAAGTCTTGCCAAGTTTTTTTTTGCTTTATTTTGTCGATAGTCTCTTTATTTCGAGAGAGCCATCATTTCTCGCTCGTTTTATGCAGTAGGATAGAAGAAAGGCTAAAAATGCCCAAGGGCCATAAACGGCCTTTGAGCCAGTTCAGCCACCGGTGAGAGGAGGGGAGCGGAATTAGAGATAACAGAGAGGGTAATTCCGATGGAAAAAGCCAATTCGGTCGGAGGGCCTCACATAGAAAATGGAAAGCGGAGACAGAAAGATGTGCTCAACTAAAATCGGGCGCTCTTTCAAACCGAGTGGGTACCAGTGCCATCCAAATCGGACAAGCCTGGAAGGCGGCAGAACGATAGCGAGGGTGCGGATGAGCGAAGCGAATCAAGCCCCTCGTATGAAAATAGTACGATAATACCTCGTATTTCCTCACCCCTCCCCGGAAAAAACCGGCAGGTTTTTCCGGGGAGGGGTGAGGCCTCTTAGAGTGGTGAGTAAAGTTTTTAACCAGGGATTCCGAAACTGCTTACGCCGTTTCTCCACACCCTCGCTATCAGTCTATCGCCCTCCGGGCTTGAAGATGAGCCTAAAATCAACGACAATGAGCTGGTAGAGACATCAATGTTTAGTCAGCAAGAGGAGCTTAAGTTGGGGTCGAAAGATCAGGGCTGTCTGCTTCAGATTACCCGGTCGAGGACGGGCAGCATTTCAGCCAGGAAATCGGCATAGCGGTCTGCGAGGATGGCGGTGCGGGCCATTTGCATCAGTTCCTGATAGAACCAGAGACTGTGGATGGTGGTGAGGCGCATGCCCAGGATCTCTTTCATCCGGATCAGGTGGCAGATATAGGCGCGGGAGAAGTTGCGGCAGGCATAGCAGCCGCAGTCGGGATCGATGGGGCGGAAATCTTCCTTGTAGCGGGCGGCTTTGATGATCATCTTGCCGTGGCGGGTGAAGATGCTGCCTTTGCGGGCGTTGCGGGTGGGCATCACGCAGTCGAACATATCCACCCCGTTGGCGATATTGAGCAGCAGGTCGCTCGGAGTGCCGACGCCCATCAGGTAGCGGGGCTTATCTTTGGGCAAAATATCGTTCAGAAAGGCTGTGAGGCGGAACATATCCACCTTTTCCTCTCCCACCGCCAGTCCGCCGATGGAATAACCGGGAAAGTCCATATCCATCAGGGCCAGGGCGGAGCGTTCGCGCAAATCCTCATAAATCCCACCTTGCACGATGCCAAAGAGCGCCTGTTTTTTGGCGTTGGTGAAGGCCGCCTTGCCCCGTTCGGCCCAGAGGAGGGTGGTGGTGAGCGAACGTTCCACGTACTCGCGGGGGGCGGGATAGGGCGGGCATTCGTCAAAACTCATGATGATGTCGGCGCCGAGGGCTTGTTGGATGGCGATCACGCTTTCGGGCGTAAAGAGATGGGGACTGCCGTCGATGTGGGAGCGGAATTTCACTCCCTCGCGGGTGATTTTGCGCAGGGCAGCCAGGCTCATCACCTGAAAACCGCCGCTGTCTGTGAGCATGGGCCGGTTCCAGGAGATGAATTTGTGCAGTCCGCCGGCCTCGCGGATGAGTTCGTGACCGGGGCGCAGATAGAGGTGATAGGTGTTGCCGAGAATAATCTGGGCGTGAATCTGTTTCAACTCCCGCGGGCTCATCGCCTTGACGGTGCCGAGGGTTCCCACCGGCATGAACACAGGGGTCTGGATCTTGCCGTGGCTGGTGCTGATGGTGGCCGCGCGGGCTTTGCCGCTGGTTTTTTCCAAGTTAAAGCGGAACAATAGGCCCTACTTGCTCATAAAGCGGAGAATCTCGCTGGTCACGTCCGAATACAGCGCCAAAATCATCAGTCCCAGCAGAAGGGCAAAGCCGATGGATTGCAGGATTGACTGGACTTTCAAGGGAATCGGCCGACGGATGATGCCTTCGATGATGGAAAAGAGGATGAGGCCGCCGTCGAGGATCGGGATGGGCAGCAGATTCATCATCATCAGCATGAGGCTGATCCCGCCGAAGAAAATCAGCAGGCTGCCAAAACCACGTCTGCCAATCTGTTGGCTCATACTGGCGATCATCACCGGGCCGCCCACGGATTTGCGGAGTTCGCCGGGATTGCGAAACAGTTTGCCCAGCATTTGGTAGTTGAGCGAGATGAAATTGACAGTGTTGAAAGCGCCCAGTTTGACGGCTTCAAAGACGTTGAAGCGGCGGTCGTAACGCACTGGCTGATATTGCATTATCCCGATGGCGCGGGC